>CALZEZ010000317.1 GCA_945643825.1 uncultured Lachnospiraceae bacterium | reverse complement strand
AACAATCTCTCCATCGGGTTTCAGAAACACACATCCATAAGCATATCGTCCCGTAGATACATCATAGCTTCCATCAACATAGGCAAGCAGATGATCCGGACATAAAGACTTTACTTCCTCCGTCATATATTCCAGTCCTAAATAGTCCTGTGCCTCCTGTATGGTAGCAAAGCTTTTATATTCTGCTCCCGGAAAACCATCCACACATGCTTTACAATCATCCCAGTTCATAAAGACCCCTGTTTTTTTTCCTCGTCTAACTGCATAAAATTTACTCTTTGACATAATCCCATCTTCCTGTCCTTAGAAACTGCTCCGCATTGCTCTGTGCTTTTTGGATAATCTCCGGTGCAAAACCAATCATCTCAAGAAGCCGGATCGCATTCCTGCTCTTTGCCTCACCCTTATAGAGCTTGTAGGAGAAAACAATTTCGTTCTGTTCAATCTCCTCGCGAAAATGATGATTTGTATAATCTTGATTTAATAATCTTGTCAACTCAATATCATGTGTTGCTGCAAAACAAAGCATATTTTTTCCTGACAAATGTGTCAGTATTTCTGTAGAAGCAGCAATTCTCTCTACTGTATTCGTCCCGCGAAGCACTTCATCAACAAGGCATAACACAGGGACAGTATGCGTATCAATCTGATCCAGGATCCGTTTTAATGCCTTGATTTCTGTCAAATAATAGCTTTCTCCCGAAACAATATCATCCCGTAATGCCATAGAAGAGTAAACACGAAAGAAACAGGCTAAATAGCGTCTGGCTAAAGTCATATGAATCGTTTGTGCAAACAATACATTTATTGCAACCATTTTTAGAAAAGTAGACTTTCCCGAGGCATTGGATCCGGTCAGAAGAATATTCTGTTCTGTCTCTATCGAATTGACAACCGGTTTGTCAATCAAGGGATGATACCCTTCTTCCAGAATAATCTGCTTCTTAGCTCCAAACTCAGGATAGCTCCACACATCTCCGTTCTGTGTCAGGAACTCTCGATAACACGCCACTGATACGGATGCATCCAATTCCCCCATAATCTCCATGATGCGTCCAAGCTGCTTCTCCTTTGAACACACAATTCCCAGCATGTGATTAAATTTCATGAGATCCAGATGAAAGATCATACGAAGATAATCAGCAAGAAGCTCCAATGGATCTGAGCTCCCCTGCATTCTCCCTGGTGACATGATCCAGTAGGAATGGTTTAGAAATCTCTGGAATACCTGCCGGTTTTCATACAGCTCTTCCGCATCATCGATTAGAACAGACTGTTCTTTCAGAATTCTCTCGACATTCTTTGCCGATGTCAGAATACGCATCAGATAAGAAAAGCTGATCAGATAAGGTTCAATATCTCCCTTTTTTTTAAAATAACGCACGAAATTAAATAAAACACCGCCAATTAATGCCGTAATCCCAGCCATAGGATAGAAAACAGTTAAGACTATAGCCAACATAATCCATAAATCTGCTGTTATGGAGAGTGCATTACTCGGTTTTCCCAAGCCCTCAAGCAATTCCAGATAATCCCAAATAGAATATTTTCCACTATGTCCTATCCTGATAAACTGAAGCTGGAGGGAAAGTCTGAGCTTCTCATCGGTCATCATTGCAATTCGCTGCTCACGCTTCATAAGCTCCTCTTTATTCATCAAAGGTGATCTGAGCATATGATAAAGAGCCTGTTCGCCTATCCCACTTTTTGTATAGTCCATTTTCTGTAATACCTTGTCCATATCCAGATCGTTCCAGGTAATATCATCAATTGCCGAATCTGTTCTGTGTCGGATAAAGTAGGCATCAATATGATTCCAATTCTCATATTTATATTTCTTGTCTGTCTCACGGCCATACTGCTCTTTACATTTTTTCTCCAAATACATCCACTGTTTTTTCTCATGATATCTGCCGAGTGCAATCGTCAAAAGCAGTACAATGACAATAATAACAAACATTAATGAGTATTCCATGAACTATTGCAAAATCCTTTCTATTGTTTTATTCACCTCATGGTAAATCTCTTCCGGTTTATCTTTTGTATAGAAGCTACCATCTTCATATAGGATTCTGCCATGGATCATCGTCATCCTTACATTCAGCTTACTGCCACTGTATACCAGATTCTTGGCAATGTTATGAATTGGCTGCATATTCGGCATACGAAGGTCAATCCGAATCACATCCGCATATTTTCCCTTTTCCAAAACATCACAGTCAAAAAGCCCCATAGCATATGCCCCGTTTCTCGTAGCCATACGCAGCACCTCCATGGCGTCAACTGCTGTTGCATCCTTTTCTTTAAGCTTTGCCAAGCCTGTTACCAGAAACATTTCACGAAACATATCCAGACAGTTATTGCTAGCCGGTCCATCTGTTCCGATTGCAACAGGAATTCCTCGCTTCAAAAAAGTGGATATCGGAGCAATACCACTCGCAAGCTTTGTATTGGAGCCTGGATTGGTTACAACATACAATCCTCGCTTCTCAAAGATATCCATATCCTCCGGAGTCAGATAAACACAATGATATCCACCTCCACCATACTCGAACATGCCCAGTTCCTCAAAAAGCTGTATAGGGGTTTCCCCATATCTTGCTATACATTCTTCTACTTCCAGCTTTGTTTCCGACATATGTGCATAGACCGGTGCTTTCTTTTCCCTCGCAAGCGCTGCCACCTGCATGAGAATATCTTTGCTGGTAGTATATTCTGCATGAAAACCAAGCATAAAATGATTTAACTCATCTTGATTATTCAGACGATCATAGTACTCCTCCATCTTTTTGACGGACAAGACAAAATTATTCAGCCCACTGGACTGTACACACCGCATCCCCATATCGAAGCAGGCATCGGCAATGGCTTC
>CALZEZ010000316.1 GCA_945643825.1 uncultured Lachnospiraceae bacterium | reverse complement strand
GGTCAAGTGTGGACTATTGTCAGCGGATGAAAGCATTACATTATTATGCAAAACGCTTCTTTGCGCCGATTATGATTTCCTGCGAGGAGCAGGGCATGCTGGGCAGCGGACAGGAATTAGTAAGGCTTCCCTTTGACTTTCCGAAGTCCATTCGCCTGTGTGTGTCCAATGAAAGCAGGAAGGACGAGACCATCACGGTGACCTGGCAGATAAGAGATGCTTCGGCAAAAGTGCTCCGGGAACAGGAAGAGGTTGTTAAAGTCCCGGCGCTTACCAGCATCTGGTTAGAAAAGGTAGAGCTTCCGGATATCGATATCTACAACGAATATGTGAGCTTCCAGGCAAAAAAGAGCGAAACGATCGTATCCGAGGGAACCGTCATCTTCTCCTACCCGAAATACTTCCACTATGAAGACCCTAAGCTTCGTGCGGATGTGGAGGGCAATCGCATCACCGTCTATGCAGATAAGTATGCCAAGAGCGTCGAAATCTTAAATGATAACGAAGACCTGATTTTATCCGATAACTACTTTGATTTGAACGCAGGCTGCAAAACCGTCGAGGTACTAAGCGGAAGTATCGATCATCTGAGATTAAGAAGTGTTTACGACATATAAGAAAGAAATAAAGAAATAGAATGCTAACAAAGCCCCTGAACTCCCAGTGTCCGGGGGCTTTGTTGGTTCCAAAAACCCTTAAAAAACATTGAATCGCCTGCTCCCAGACGATATAATAAAGACAGAGTACGACGCAAGCGTCAACAAAATTCTACAGAAATGAGGATAAACATGCAGAAAGCAACCATGGGAGCATTTCGGGTGGATGACACACGCATCCTGGTCAAATGCTACGGCAGCACAAAGGAGCTGCAAAACAACTTTGAGGAGCTTCTTTCCCGGAAATTCGTTCCGCTCAATTTCGGCGGTCATCTTTTAAAGTTCTCCTTTGACAAAATAAAAAGGATGGACAAATACCGGAAGCTTTTAAAGTACCCCTCGCAGTATGATATTATCACCTGGGAAGCCGTGACCCCGGAAATTGTCGAAGAGAGCAGACGGATCCACTTTGACCGGTTATGCCGGGATGAGCGGCTTGACAGGGAGTACAGCCAGTTTCTTGTGAAAGACGATAGAATCATGGCAGTCATGGCAGTGGTAAGACTGTCAGATAACTGTCTGTCCATTGCACATATGTCGCTGGAGGAAGAGCTGCAATTTGAGCGAATCTGGATTGAAATGCTGGCGGCATTTTTCCGCAAAGCAGAAGAGGAATTTGAAACGGGAGGCGAAATCCTGATTCAGACCGGCCTGGACAAGGGTTATAAAGGCATCCTCAGTATCTGCGGCGAACCGGAAACCGATCTGTTTATCCATGAGTACGGGATCACCACGATGGATGAAGAAGAGGCAGATGTGCTTTTTTCAACACTTCACGACGAAGTCACCTACAGGGAAGAGGACTGTGTAAAAGAATTTTTGAAGGGTAAGGAAGCATACTGGCCGACGATACAGGCCTTCGACCGGATCCCCTATGTGGCAGATCTGCGAAAACTACCGCAGAATCTTCTGCTGGAATATTTCAAGGAATACGAGATATGGTTCGACCGCTGGGAAATGGAGAAGAGCGTGGAGCGCATCAAGACGATCCTGTTTGAATGCGGACACACTGCGGAGGATCCGAACGTTACAAGGATCTATGGATGCCGTTCCAAAATCGGGAAAGAAATGCTTTATGCCTATAAAACCTACGGAACGCTCCCGGAGCTGGAGCATCGGAAGCATACCCTTGATGAGGTTTGCTTTTTCCGGATGTCGGAGCGCACAGACGAATTGCATGACGTTTTGCCGGAACAATTCAGAAACATCTATGATATCCAGAAGTTTGTTATCATAGGTGCGTCGGTTGGAGAGAATGAACTGATTGGTTTTGCCATGTTAAACCGGCTGCCCTTATCCGACGACACGTCAAATCTGGAATTCGTGTATGTACTACCCGAATACAGAGGAATCAGAATCGGAGAGAGGCTGATTCGATACGCCGTGTCGGAATCGGTAAGAGAGGGATACCGGCAGATGCTCGTCAAGGATATCGGCAGAAAGCAATCGGGACACAGAATCGAAAACTACCTCGAGAGAATCTGTAAGATCAAGAAGCGTGCCGAGGGAAATATCATTGAATACTCGATGGAAGATTTCCGAAACAGCACCTTCTACCAGACGATTATGCCCAAGAGAAAATCCCTGCCGAAGACGACATTTATCGACAATATGAACGATATCCGGCTCAAGAGATTCTGTGCCTGGAGCAGGGAAGACGGGTACTGCTTTGATGCAGGATTCCTCGACAGCTTCTATTGCAGCTTCCGCGAGGATGAGGAGGATCATGAGATTACCGCGATGATGGAAGTGTCACAGGTATCAACCAAAGGAATCTATATCAGGGATATTTATATTGATGATGATTATTCCACGGATCTGGTTGCTCCGTCCTTACTTGCCGCGACGCTTGAGCATGTGGATCAGGAAATGCCGAAGGATACGATGGTTATTTTCCAGGTTTTTGATGAGAAATTCTACAACGCCTTTGAGAGACTATTTGGCAGCTGCTGTCAGGACTTCTACATATCCGACCTTCTGATCGACGTGACGGAGAATGAGCCGCTAGATAAGCTGGCAGAAAACAACCGGATTGATATCAGGCGGATGTTTTCGGAGAAGCTGAGTCAGACCGACTGGATTGAAAAGGTTGGCGTGGAAGAGAAAATGTTAGTTGCCATGAGTTTAAATCCCCACTCGAGAATTCCGGGGCATGAGATGAGTAGATTTATTTATCAATCGAAGCATTCGGACTATGTCAAAGGCGAGCCAAAGAT
>CALZEZ010000315.1 GCA_945643825.1 uncultured Lachnospiraceae bacterium | reverse complement strand
TATTTCTGTGAGGAAAATGAATGTGGATCTAATGAGTGCAAGTGCACATAAATTTGGTGGATTACAGGGGACGGGATTTCTTTATGTGCGTGAGGGGATCGTATTAGCTCCATTAATGAATGGCGGAGGACAGGAGCATGGAATGCGACCGGGAACTCCCTTTGTCGCCGGAATCGTTGCAATGGCTGCTGCTTTGACGGACAGTATGGCGGGAGGAGAAGAAAAACAGGAGAAGATATCCGGACTACGTGATAAATTGGAAAAGGGACTTCTGATGATTCCGGGAAGTCGCGTCAATGGAGCTTGTGATCGGTCTATGCGTCTTTCGGGAAACCTGAACATAACATTTGAAAGGGTTCAGTCGGAGTCATTACTTATGATGCTGGATCAAAGACAAATCTGTGTATCTGCGGGTTCTGCCTGCACAGCATCGGATAAAAAAGCCTCTCATGTTATTGAGGCTCTTGGATATTACGGAAAACAGGCAGAGGGAACGATTCGCTTTAGTCTGGGTGCGGATAATACAGAAAAAGAAATTGCGCAGACCATTCAGGCAGTCACGGAGTGCGTGAATGAGCTGCGCAGTATCAGATTAGAAGAGTTTTCTTAATTCCGGAGTTCTGCCACAAAATACAGTATAGTATTCAAAGCCACAGGCCTTGAGTATTTCATATGCGCGGTCAAACCGGTAACCAATATGTGCAGTATCATGGGCATCGGAACCGATGGTTATGAGCTCACCACCAAGCTCACGATAGCGTTTTACGATATCAATGCAGGGATTTGTATCCTTTAATCCATCTGCCAGTCCGCCGGTGTTAATCTCTAATGCTTTATCCCGTTCAATTAAAGATTTAAGAATTGGATCAATGAGGTCGGCGTATTTGGAATAACTGTAATCCTGATCTTTGCTTTTTCCATATCGAACAATATAATCCAGATGTCCCAGAGAATCAAAATTGGAGAAGGTGCGCAGATTTGCCATGAGAGTTTCAAAGTATTCTCTATAGCATTCCTCATCGGAGCGTCCTTCAAAGAAAGCCGGATAGTATGGATCCTGTCCATTGATGACGTGTAAAGAACCAATGACAAAATCAAAATCGTAGTCCTTGGTCAGCTTAATATTCTGACGCATACAATCCTTTTGGAGACCAATCTCTACACCATAGAGAACCTCAATCTGTCCCATATATTTCTCTCGATATTTTAACAGATCAAACAGGAAAGAATCTCCGTTTAGTTCAAAGGAGGAAGGATCATCACATGGGAAATTGAAATCATTATGTTCTGTAAAAGTGATAGTTTTTAATCCTTTGGAAAGCGCTTCCTGAATCATGGTCTCCATAGGAGTATTGCTGTCTGCTGAAAAGCTGGAATGAAGATGACAGTCTGCAAGTATTGGCATATTTTTTTTCCTTTCTTTTCTGGTATTTTATTTTCTACAGGATTATTGTAACATAGATTGCAAAACAAAGTGAGACATTTTTCAATTTACGTCTTGAATTATTAAGAATTATTAGGTAAAATGTATCTGCTGATAAAATTTTGACAATGATTTCCGGATGAAAATCCCGGACAAGGTCAAAATAATATAAAATTTCAAAATCTTAGGAGGAAATTTAAAATGGCAGTAAGAGTTGCTATCAATGGTTTCGGCCGTATTGGTCGTCTCGCATTCAGACAGATGTTTGGCGCAGAGGGATATGAGGTTGTTGCAATCAACGATTTAACCAGCCCTAAAATGTTAGCTCATCTGTTAAAGTATGATTCTTCTCAGGGTAAATATGCTTTAGCTGATACCGTATCCGCTGATGAGGATTCCATCACTGTTAATGGACAGAACATCAAAATTTACAAATTCCCGGATGCAAATAATTGCCCTTGGGGAGAGTTAAAGGTAGACGTTGTTTTAGAGTGCTCCGGTTTCTATACCAGCAAAGAGAAGGCTCAGGCTCATATCAATGCAGGTGCAAGAAAGGTTGTTATCTCTGCTCCGGCAGGAAATGATCTGCCTACTATCGTATACAACGTAAACCACACTACCTTAAAGCCGGAAGATACTATTATTTCCGCTGCTTCCTGCACCACCAACTGCTTAGCTCCTATGGCAAAAGCATTAAATGACCTTGCAGGAATCAAGTCTGGTATCATGAGCACCATTCATGCTTATACTGGTGATCAGATGATCCTTGATGGTCCTCAGAGAAAGGGCGATCTCAGAAGAAGCCGTGCAGGCGCTGTAAACATCGTTCCGAACAGCACCGGAGCTGCTAAAGCAATCGGTCTTGTTATCCCTGAGTTAAATGGTAAGCTCATCGGTTCTGCTCAGCGTGTTCCGACCCCTACCGGATCTACTACTATTTTAGTTGCAACTGTTGAGAAGTCTGTAACCAAGGAAGAGATTAATGCAGCTATGAAAGCAGCAGCAACTGAGTCTTTCGGATACAACGAGGATGAGATCGTTTCTTCTGATATCGTTGGAAGCACCTACGGTTCTATCTTTGATGCAACCCAGACAATGGTTGGCGCTGACAACTTAGTTCAGGTTGTTTCCTGGTATGACAATGAGAACTCTTACACATCTCAGATGGTAAGAACCATTAAGTACTTCTCAGAGTTACAGTAATTCGGTCGTAAGAACTGAATCATTTCATTTAGACCTAGATGGGTCCGGTCTGTTGGGCCGGACCCGTTTTCATGAAAAAATAACGGAGGTTCCAAAATGGCACTGAATAAGAAAACAGTTGATGATTTTAACGCAAAAGGAAAACGTGTACTGGTAAGATGCGACTTCAACGTTCCGCTGAAGAATGGCGAGATTACAGATGAGACCCGTATCGTAGCTGCACTTCCCACAATTAAGAAGTTATTAAACGAC
>CALZEZ010000314.1 GCA_945643825.1 uncultured Lachnospiraceae bacterium | reverse complement strand
TTTTTCGGATTTAATTTCCTGTGTGACTTGCACATACAACCGGTCATTCTGCTTCTGCGCCACAAAATCAACCTCACCGTCTGGTGTTTTCCCAATCGTCACGGTATAGCCTCGTCTGCAAAGTTCCAGATACACCACATTTTCCAGACTGGAAGCGACGTTGTCTGGTGTATAGCCCAGCACGCTGTAACGCAAAGCGGTATCGGCAAGATAAAACTTCTCCTGCGTTTTCAGAATTTCCTTTCCGCGCATATCGTATCGAGAACAACGATGAAGGAGATATGCTTTCTCCAGCTTTTCCAGATAACTGTACACCGTTTCATTGTCGATAGAACGATGCTCCGATTTCAGATAATCAGAAATTGATTTTGCCGAGAATGAATTTCCTACATTCGCAAACGTGTACCGAACCACCCGTTCCAGCTGGTCGATCTTACGAATCTGGTTTCTCTTTACGATATCCGAGAAAATCGTAGAATTATAGATATCCCGGACAATCGTATAAACCTCATCTTGTGAATACTCTCGCAGATGTGTTGCAGGGAAGCCTCCCAAGCGGATATAATCTGCCAGCTCAGCATGGATATCCTTTCCCTGTGTATACTGCTTTTTGAATTCCAGATATTCCTGAAAAGAAAGCGTATAGATCCGGAAGGAAACATATCGTCCGGTCAGGTAAGTTGCTATTTCCGAAGACATCATTCTGGAATTGGAGCCTGTCACATAAAGGTCAACATCATAATCCGTTGCCAGGGAGTTTACTACTTTCTCCCAGCCTTCAATTTCCTGAACCTCATCCAGAAAGAGATACGTTCTCCCAGTTGGATTTAGCTTTTCTTTGACAGCCTTGAACATATCCTTCGCTGTCATATCCTCATAATCCATGGAATCGAAACGCATACTGACAATCCGCTCAGATGGAATGCCATGCTCCTGTTGCAGCTTCTCCATGATCATTTTAAGAACTGTGGATTTTCCGCAGCGGCGAACACCCGTCAACACTTTTACAAAAGGTGTGTCGGTGTATGCCATAATCTTATCGACGTAGAGCGGTCTGTTTATCATAGGAACCACCTCCATGATTCCATAATACCGCAGACGCATCGAAAAATCAATAGAAGTTGCGATTATAAACCGCAACTTCTATTGATTTTCATTGATTTTTTCGGATTGTGTCGAATTCTGCTCTTTTCAGTTGCAATTTGCGCCGACCGCCGGTCGGTGACGCGTTGGCCAGCGGTCGCTCGGCGCTATAAACGGTCGACTGTTTATTTGTTATTTTTGGTGTTAATCACCACTGTATAGTGCTTGGTTGCACGCTTCGTGATAGCATTTGCAGAAACTTCATCATTCAGAATCATGGATGCCCAACTCTTAGGTTCCCTTTGCGAACACACAATGGTACTTTTCTGAGCTTCACAACGTTTTTCCAGAATCATGAACAGGACTTTTACCTCCCGCTCATCTGTAATTGTATGGAGCAGAAAATCATCCAGTATCAGCAAATCCCGTTGCAAAAACTGCCAATCACAGTTGGAAAAATGGCAGGAGCAGTGGATCTTGTGTTAAATGATCAGAGTGTAAGCCGCCTTCATGCAAGAATATCAAGGGATGGAAACCGGTTCTTTATTACGGATCTCAACTCGACGAACGGAACCTTCCGGAACGGGATGCGGTTAGAACCAAATGCGTCGGAAATCATCGAACCCGGAGATGAAATCGGTATCGGAAAGCTGAAATTTATTTACAGGTAGAAGCGAACGCTTAAGGAAATGCTGAATAAAGCAGCTACCGAAACACTATTTCCGGATATTTCGATTAATCTTCTCAAACTCCCTTCCTCCCAGGGTATTGTGGGTGAGAGGTCTTTTGTTGCTTCCCGCTGATGCATTTTTCCGGTATTGTCCAGGGGTACAGCCGTTATGCTGACGGAACTGTCTGCAGAAATGCTCTACATTATTATAACCACATTGCTCGGAAATGTCGCGGATGGAGTATTCGCTGTACTCTAATAAATCCTGTGCACGGCGCAGACGTCCTTCGATGACATTGTCCATGCAGGAGGAACCAAATTGGCGGTGATAGAGAGTCTGAAGATGACTGGGACTTAAGTGAAGCTTCGCAGCCATCATGTTTATATTCCATGGAAGCTGAGGATTATTGTAGATCATCTTATGCAATGCAACCAGCTCATGATCGTGAATACCCGGGGACTCATTCTGGGTTCCTTCTCTTAATTTGGAGAACAGAACCCGCAGCAGGTGAGTAATGTTTGCTTCGCTTTCAGAGGAGAAAAAGGCGGACTCCCAGGTTAGTAATTTAAAAAGCTGATGACAGTATTCCGGATCTGTTACGGGAAATGGGGTGTTTGTTAACGGAAACAGCTTCACGAAGGAGTGATCGGAACGAAAACGAATCCAGTCATTCCGGTATTCTTCACCGACAGCACGGTAATAAATCCTGCTTCCTGGTGTATACAGAATAGCAGAATTGGCGGCTGTCCGCATTAGTCTTCCGTCTATGAGCAGCTCCGAGGGAGAGTCGAAAAGAAGCAGAAGATAGCCTGTAAAGCCATTCGGAACATCATATATAAAATCTGAGGGGTGAACGGCACTGTAGCCGACAAATTCAATTTCAGTCATCTGGAATCTCCGCTCTGATACATCAGAGGATATATCAATTTTCTTATAGTATAAATCATTGGAAACTTTAGATCAATGCGATAGTATCAGATTAATATGGCAATCGTCATCAGAGAGCTGCGGATCGTGCAGCGGTCAGACATCTGATGCGTGACTGCATAGGAACATGATTTAGAAGAAGGAGGTACATGCATGGTAAATTTGGGTGGAGCAACAGAGAATGACAGAAAAAAGAT
>CALZEZ010000313.1 GCA_945643825.1 uncultured Lachnospiraceae bacterium | reverse complement strand
AACCGTTGGAGTCAGCACTTCGGGAATTGTCGGAGGAGCTTGGCATTATTGCCACGGCACAGGATTTATCCTATGCAGGAGATTTTCGGATTAAGTATGAGAAGCCGTTTCATGGAAAAATGTTTCGGGATAATGAGGTAACCTTTGTATATGTATATAACAAGCCGGTTTTCATAGAGAAGCTTACCATTCAGAAGGAAGAGCTTGACTGTGTGGAGTGGTTTGAATTTAACACTGTTTATGAGGCGTGCAGGGCACGCGATCAGAAATTCTGCGTGCCGATGGAGGGGCTTAACGTTTTGAAAAACTATTTAGAAACAATGCATTATAAGGCATCGGGTAGCCGATATGAAACGATGAAATACAATCGGTGTGGAAAGTCGGGGCTTTTACTTCCTGCAGTGTCCTTTGGATTATGGCATAATTTTGGGACAAACCAGAACTATGAGAATATGAGACGGATGTGCTTTACTGCATTTGACGCAGGAATCACACATTTTGATCTGGCAAACAATTACGGACCGGAACCGGGAGCTGCAGAGAGAAATTTTGGAACGATTCTAAAGAACGATCTGGCTTCTTATCGGGATGAACTGCTCATATCAACAAAGGCAGGCTATGATATGTGGGAGGGACCTTATGGAAACTGGGGAAGCCGCAAGTATCTGATTGCCAGTCTCGATCAGAGCCTGAAGAGGATGCAGCTTGATTATGTGGATATCTTCTATCATCATCGTATGGACCCGGATACACCTCTTGAGGAAACCATGCTCGCACTGGATCAGATTGTCCGATCCGGAAAGGCGCTTTATGTCGGACTTTCCAATTATGACGGGGAGACCATGCTTAAGGCAACAAAGATTCTCGAGGAGCTGCATACCCCGTTTATCATCAATCAAAACCGCTACAATATGTTTGACCGCACGATAGAAAAGAATGGTCTCAAAGAACAGGCGCCAAAGGCAGGAAAAGGCATCATCACTTTTTCGCCGTTGGCGCAGGGATTGCTGACGGATCGCTATCTGAATGGCATCCCGAAGGACAGCCGCATTGCGACAGACGGAAGATTTCTGCATGCGGCTGATGTGAACCAGAGGAGAATGGAACAGGTCAGACTCTTAAACGAAATGGCGAAAGAGCGCGGTCAGAGTCTGGCTGGGTTTGCATTAAGCTGGATTCTAAAGGATGACGATATCACAAGCGTTTTGATCGGCGCAAGTAAACCCGAGCAGATTCTTGAGTGTGTAACGTGCTTAAAGAATACGGGCTTTAATGAAGAGGAACTGCGTAAAATCAATGAGATAACAGAGCTGTAGCAGCCTTTAATGGTCGCTTACCGGTGTTACATTCAGGAAGGGAAAGCCATTTTTCCCAATGTGTACCGGATGCATGGTGGTGCATCTCTTATGATATTGTTTGGTCTCCTGTGCGTGGTAGGCTACCATGAGTCTGCCCTTTTCATCATAGAAGAAGGAATTATGACCGGGTCCCTCAATTCCTTCGATGAAGGTGGAACAGAGCACAGGAGAGGGCTCCTTGTACCAGCTCTCCGGTTGCAGAAGATTATCCCGCAGACTTGCACTCAGATAACCGATTGCATAAGAGTAGCCACAGGCAGCTCCACCGGAATAAGCCAGATAGATTCTGTCCTCCAACAGGAGAGGATAGGGTCCTTCATTGTTTATAGTACCGGCGGTATTCTCCCAGCCAAAGAGCGGGCGTGAAAGCAGAACCGGTTCGCTTGTAAGAATCCATGGCTTTTTCTCATCAGTGGTGGCGATATAGAGCATGGATCCGGTATCAGCGGGTGTACCGATTCCGAAGCGGTAGGACCAGACCAGATAGGAGACATTTTCTATTTTAAAATACGTCATGTCTAGAGAGATACCATCTTCTGTGAGATAGCTTCCATCCATTTTGCGTACACGAACCGGATCCTCCCAGTCCTCGCTTCGCATGATATCTCCACCTCTTTTTAGCTTCATCATATGGCACTGGGGAGCCCAGGTCTTCCCGCTGACAGCAAACAGAATGTAGTAATCTTCCCCAATTCTATGAAATTCCGGAGCCCAGAAGGTTTGCATCAGTTCTCTATGTTCATCATAATCCAGAATACATTTCATTTCGACATCTTTTTCAAATAATCCCTTCACAGAAGCCGCTCTGCGGATGAACAATCCAACGTCATCCACATTGTCATTGGTTGCGAGGAAATACCAGTAGCCATCCTGTTGAAAGACAACCGGATCGGCGAAGCCGATAGCCATAGGAAAGATAGGGGCTTCTGCCTCTTCACTGTGTTGGGGAAGCCAACGCTCTTTAACTGAGGCAAGAGTCTCCGGAGACAGTGTGATTTCGTCCGTTGACTGTGCCAGTTCATTTTCATAATCCACAGCAGGTACCTTTTGCTGTGACTCAAAGGTGATAAAATCGCTGGTTCTAAATAATATGACATTCCCGTCAAGAATGGGAGTGCCATCCTCCCGACATTCATCGGCAAAGATTAGATAGGATTGACCGGACTGGTAAATCCTTGGATTCCTAAGAGTTCTTGCATCAATCGTGTTATCCTCGCGGATAGTAGCCTGCGCAAACAGGATTCCGTATCCGGAGTTCAATTCCTGATAAGTGGAAGACTCCTCTTGAAAAGCAAAGTGAATACTGCCGGACAAAGAAAGGGGATAATTCTCTCCGGCCGGGGCGTTGGTGTATATTTTCAATGTTGGCATCACGATATTCTCCTTTCAAACTGACTATACAGTTTTATGCAAAACGAGTCAAGCTTGCAACTACTTTGTTTCATTGATAGAATAATCATGACAAACACCTGACATGTTTCATATGTTAAAATCAATATCAGAGGTGATCATTATGAAGATTGACAG
>CALZEZ010000312.1 GCA_945643825.1 uncultured Lachnospiraceae bacterium | reverse complement strand
TTCCAGATTGACAGCCTCACTCTCCGTCTTCAAATCATACATGTCATAGGCTCTCGCCATAAGAACCGGTGAAGTACCTCGTTCCAGCTGCAAAACAAACTCCTTCTTTTCACCGGTAAATGCCTGTAAATCCTTCCATGTTTTTCCACCATCATAGCTAAATTCCACATAGTGAATCAAAGTGTCGGCATCCGCTGCCTCCACACTAACCTTAGCCATAGCATCTTCATTAGAGATTTCCACCAAGGATAACTTACAGTATTCCGGTGGCACACGATCCGGTGCCATCACCTGCGTCGGTGCCGGAACAGAAAGCACATCATAATCGCTATAGTCAAGCCCAAGTGCATCGGATTTCAGTTTGAAATATCTTGCAACTGACGTTGCATCTGCAACACCGAACCTTCTCAGCTTCTCCTCTGAATTCCAAAAGTTTAAGTCCTTTTGTTGATCCAGATGACAGTGCTCCACTACAACTGCCGGTATCCCATATTCGGAGCAATTTCGTATGATGCCATAATAGTCCGTTCCTTTATGATTCAATCTGGTTTTGATTCCCCTGAAAAAGAGTCCCATTCGCTCAAACTCCCGCATCTGCACATCCGCAAAGGCATACCCCTTGCTGTACTGTTCGCCTGCTGATGGAATCCATACCTCTGCCCCAAACAACGTATGCTCCTCCGACATATTGTAATGAAGTGATAAAAGGAAATCTGCTTTCTTATCATTCGCAAAATCCGCTCGTTCCTTTAACGAAAGCTCGCTGTCTCCTTCTCTGGTCATATAAACCGTCACTCCATCAAACAGCTCCAGATATTCCTTCATGGCATTTGCTGTAATCAATGTCAGATCCTTCTCATCATGACCGTCCCATTGCGCTCCGAGATTTGAACCTCCGTGCCCAGGGTCAATCACAATTGTGATTTCATCAGCACAGCTTACAAAGCTTCCCTTAATCCAAACAAGAAGTATGAAAAAAACTACTCCAAACCAAAAACGATTTCGCGATTTCTTCATAAGAATTCAACCTCTCATTACAATAAAAGGCGATCCGAACAGATCGCCTCGATACATCATTTACATTAAATCAATATTGTCATCACCCTGACCATCATCCAGAACTACACTTTCCAGATCATCATCCTCCACAGGATGAAGCTCATTCCGATTTGCCTTAATTATCTCATTATATTTTCCGAGTGAACTGAAAAGTCCCTGATAATGCGCTGCTGCAGAATCCATTGATTGTGTAATGATACTCTCGAGATTGGCAAGAATATCATCCATGTACTGCATCGCGGCTGCACGGACATTATTTGCTTCAATTGTTGCATTATCAAGTATTTCCTGCGCCTGATGCGTGGCCAGTGTAACCACCTCATTGGCCTGCGCATAAGCCTGCTGCATAATCTCGTGCTCATTGATCAACTCATTTGTGTGGACAGTCGCTTCATTTATCAGCTCTTCTGCCTTTCTCTTGGCATCATTTAAGATTGCTTCTTTATTGCTGATAATCTTCTGATAACGCTTGATTTCATCCGGCGTTTTCATCCGAAGCTCACGCAGATATCCATCAATCTCTTCTTTATTTACAATAATATTGGTCTTGGAAAGCGGCTGATACTTACAGGTATCAATAAACTCTTCAATTTCATCAATCAATTGCTCTATCTTACTGCTCATAAATGCACCACCCTTATATTCTGTTAGTTTACAGAACTGTATCCATATTTCTCATAGACCTTATCAGCTACAAATTTGGGAACACACATACTGATATCCCCGTGAAAGCTTGCAATCTCCTTCACGCTGGAAGAACTCAGATATGCATATTCCAGACTGGTTGTCAGAAACACCGTATCTAACTTTCCTTTCGACAGAAGCTTGTTGGTCTGAGCAATCTGCAATTCATATTCAAAATCAGTTATCGCTCTTAATCCACGAATCGCAATATGAATATTCTTTTCACGCGCATAGTCGATCAGAAGTCCACTAAAGGAATCCACTTTTACGTTTGGCAGATCCTTTGTAGCTTCCTGTAATATCTTAACACGTTCATCCACAGAAAACAATGGACTCTTTACGTTATTATTCAACACACTTACTGTTAATTCGTCAAACATCTCAGCAGCCCTGTGAATGACATCCAGATGTCCAAAAGTTACAGGGTCAAAGCTACCCGGATAAATTGCTTTTTTCATTCTACGCCGTTCTCCTTAAGCGAATAAAAACATGCTTGTTTGTTTTATATCTCTTTTCTTTTACAATATCATAGCCCATATCATCCAGATAATCAAACTCTGTTGTCAGAAAAGCTTCCACTATGATCAAGGTATCCTGCGTCACATATTTCATGTTCTTAAGGATACCAAGTGCACGCTCTTCATATCCAAGTTGATAGGGAGGATCCATGAAAATAACCGTAGCTTCCTTCTCATAAATATGATTTAATGTCAGGAAAGCGTCCTGAGAAAGCAAAACTGCTTTGTCCTCAAAATGGGTAAACTTCAAATTTTCTTTGATGCAGGTACAGGCCTCCTTGTCCTGCTCAAGGAAATAGCATTTTACAGCGCCTCGGCTCAAAGCCTCTATCCCGATTGCACCGCTTCCACTGAACATATCCACAAAAACAGCTCCCGGCACTTCATTCTGAATCATATTAAAAAGGGTTTCCTTAATTCGATCCGTAGTAGGTCTGGTTCCCATGCCTCTTGGAGCTTTTAATGGCAGACTCCTGGCAATCCCAGCAATGACTCTCATCCGCTTACCTCCGTTATAATCTGACTTTCACACCCTTGGTATCTCTCTTGCCCAGCTTAAGCTTTGCGCAATCCACTTCTTTTCCCTTTACGGAAATAACAGTATCCCGGGATGCATACGTATAATAC
>CALZEZ010000311.1 GCA_945643825.1 uncultured Lachnospiraceae bacterium | reverse complement strand
TCGCCCATCGTTCCGCCTAGTACAGAAGCATCCTGGCTATATACCTACACAAGATTACCATTGATAACTCCATAGCCGGTAATAACACCGTCAGAAGGAGCTTCAGTTTGTTTCAGATCAAAATCGGTTGCGCGTGCAGTTACAAGTGCACCGATTTCAACGAAACTGTTTTCGTCGAGTAATGCAGAGATTCTCTTACTCGCCTGAGAAGTATTGCTCATTTTTCAGACCTCCATTTTTATATTGGTTCAAGGAGAACATATTCCCCCATATTGCATACCCTATAACTATAGCATAATATTTCAGAATTGAATAGCATCAATTTCATATTTTTTATGTAATCCATCAGATACGAACCAGATCATATTGATCGGTACCAAGTCCGATTTTTACAGCATGTTCAATGCAGGATTTCCATTCGGTATCAGGGTGCGTCATATGAAAATGATCATGATGCTCCTCATTTCCGTATTTCTCAATATTTTGACCAAGAATGCTTTCCTTTATCGGCGTCATCTGATTACACAGATCCGCACAAGCCTGATCAAGCGCAACCGGATCAAATGAGGCTAACATGCCAACATCCGGAATTATCGGAATATCATTTTCTGCATGACAATCGCAGTTAGGAGACACATCGCAGATTAGCGATATATGAAAACAAGGTCTATCCTTACAAACAGCCAGGCTATATTCCGCAATCTTGTAGTTCAGCATTTTTACGGAATCGCGCTGATCCGGAGTTATTGCTTTTACCGGACACATCTCTATACATCTTGCACATCCAACACAACGATTATGATCAATCATTGCCTTTTTATTCTCTATCACAGGTGCATCATGCGCACAGATTTTGCTACACGCACCACAGCCGATGCATTTTTCTCTGTCAACACTTGGTCTTCCATCACAATGCTGTTCCTTCTTTCCCTCAAAGGAGCCACAGCCCATTCCAATGTTCTTAAGCGCACCTCCGAAGCCGGCCGCCTCATGTCCTTTGAAATGTGTTAATGTAATAAACACATCCGCGTCCATGATTGCTCTACCTATTTTCGCTTCTTTAACAAATTCGCCTTCAACCGGTACCTTAACATCATCCGTTCCCTTCAAGCCATCTGCAATAATCACATGACATCCGGTCTGCAATGGTGAGAACCCATTCATATAAGCTGTATCCAAATGGTCTAATGCATTCTTCCTGCTTCCCACATACAAAGTATTGCAATCAGTCAAAAACGGTTTTCCTCCCAACTCCTTAATATAATCCGCAACCACTCTGGCGTAATTGGGTCGTAGGAAAGCAAGATTTCCATATTCACCGAAATGTATCTTAATTGCTGCATATTTATTCTGAAAATCAATCTGTTCAAACCCGGCCGTTTTCATCAGACGATGCAGCTTCTGTAATAAATTCTCATGTTCTGTTGCCTTAAATGTTGTGAAATACACGTTAGCCTTATCCATAAGTTAATTCCTTTCTTTCTGTTATCTTATCTTCCCGGTACAATGTTTGTAATATCCGGATGCTCTTCACGGATGCTTCGCATAACCTCTCTTGCAATATCCGTCTGTTCAATTCTCATAGAATGCTCTTTCCCATTAATGTCGCATAATATCAGGTAATTCTCAATCGTTAGAAACTCACCGCTTTCTCCACGTTCCATTTTCAGATAAAGATTTGCAATCTGATCATATGCAATATATCTGACCCATATTAGATTTGTATAGAAAAGCACCTCTGTTCCTAATCTGATCTCTGCAAGATATCTCGCCTCCTTTCGCTGTCTTTGTAATTCATTTTTTTCAATTTCGTTTCCACATAAGCATTTGTAAAACATATCAGCTACTCTTCCTGTTCTTCCAACAATCGCCGCCTTCTACGCTCCAGTAATTCCTTTCTTCTTCTGATTCTTTCTCTTTCTCTTCTAACCTTTTGTAGAATAAACAGAACAAAAAAGGCAATCGCAACGCATATTACAAGTAAAATAATTCCTATTGTCTTTATTAATCTTACAAAGAAAAAATTCTGCCAGTCTCCTCTGTTTTCCCCAACAGTATCTACCTTCAAGTCCAAAGAATCAACTGTTGCATCTCCTGCTGTTAGGACAGCAGCATCTCCGAAGTCTTCGAAAGGGAAAACAGGAACATTTATATTGCCAATTTCTCTTTCTTCCAGCACAAAAGAAAATGACACTTCAGCTTTTTCTTCATCAAAGGATGTATGATATTGAATCAAAGCGGCGTCTGAGCCTTTCGGAATAAGAAGCTTCTCCAGTACACCAACGGTATCATCAATTACCTGATAATCCTTTCCTGTTATCTCACGGGCATACTGACATGCCTGATCTGCCAGATCACTCGCCGAAATAATCTGATCTACTGCAACAGAAGTATACTGTTCAAACCCATAATCATAAAGTGCTGCTGAATCTCTATACTGATTGGGCGATTCATCTTTCATAACAACACAAATTAACTGGATATCCCCTCGTTTTGCACTCGTTACAAGAGTCTGTCTTGCAACATTGGTATACCCAGTCTTTCCACCTACCAAATCCTTGTAATAGTATTTACTTCCATAATAGGTTCCCGGAAGCATTTTATTATGATTACCAATATCAATTGTATCGGGCTGTGTTGGTGTTGCATCGATGTGATACGTAGCTGTTCCTGAAATCTTACTCAGATTTTCATTTGAAAAAAAAGCTCTTGCAATCAGTCCCATATCATAAGCACTGGTGAAATGCTGTTCATCCGGAAGACCATTAGGATTAACAAAGTGAGTAGATTTACAACCTAACTCTTCTGCTTTTTCATTCATCCTTTCAACAAATGCATCAACACTGCCTGCAACATGCTCAGCCAGTCCAAGTGCAACCTCATTGGCAGAGGCCAGCATCAATGC
>CALZEZ010000310.1 GCA_945643825.1 uncultured Lachnospiraceae bacterium | reverse complement strand
CTAACGGTCGTTAAATATACTTGTTCTATTATTACTATATAATGGAAGTGACACATGAAGCAGGAGAAAAAAAAAAAATAAATAATTTTTGACGTAGCGTTGACCCTCTTTTCTGAAAAAGGCTATGACGGTGTGGGCGTTGATGAAATTGCGGCAAAATTGGGAATGAAGGGACCGGCCCTATATTACTATTTTAAAAGCAAGGATGCCTTGTTAGTCGAACTGATTGATTCTGTGAGATCCTATTATCGCACTCATTTTGGAAGTGCGACCGATCTTGAGAAATACCCGGAGAGTGTCGAGGATTTTGTAGAAATGTCAAAAAAGAGACTGGAGTTTACGATTCATGATCCCAATATCAGGAAGCTTCGCAAGCTTCTCATGATGGAGCAGTTTCGAAATGATAAGCTTCGAATGCTAACAACCCAATATCATATTTTTGTCGTAGAGGATCTCAACAGAGAGATCATTAAGCACCTGATAAAAAATGGCAAAATGAAAGACTACGATCCGGATGTCCTGGCATTTGAGTTCTCAGCACCGGTGTCCATGATGATTCACTGGATTGACAGAGAGCCGGATAAGGAGCCTGTGGCAATGGAAAGAATACACAGGCACATGGAGCATTTTGTAGAGATGTATGGAATAGATGAACGGTAAATTGGAGGGGCACATTTTATGATAATTGAAACAAAGCGTTTGGTTTTACGGGAAATGAACACAGAGGACTATGATGCGCTATATGCAGTTCTTGCGGATTCTGATATAATGCAGCATTATCCGTATACCTTTGATGAGGCAAGGGTGCGGGGCTGGATTGAGAGAAATATAGAAAGATATCGCATCTTTGGCTTTGGACTATGGGCTGTCTGTCTCAAGGATACAGGCGAAATGATAGGAGACTGTGGCTTGACGATGCAGAATATCGGTGGTGTGATCAAGCCGGAAATCGGATACCACATTCGAAAGGACATGCAGCAAAAGGGTTATGCGAAGGAGGCAGCATCTGCTGTCAGAGACTGGACGTTTGAGAATACGACATATAACATGATTTTCTCTTATATGAAATACACAAATACACCATCTGCAAAATCAGCACAGTCCTGGGGATGCCATTTTATTGAGGAGTTCGAGGATGAGATAAACGAGAGGACAAAAGTATATGCTATCACACGAGAAGAATGGAAGAAGCTCAAAACAGACTGAGAAAGGAGATCAGATATGATTTATGAACTTGAGGATACAGCGAAGGTAAAGGATTTATTTTCCGGTTGGGAAGAGACATTAATCTATTCCTGCCTGCAGAAGGTGATGGGAACCATCTACGTAACAGAGAAAGAGAAGCCACAGTCAGCATTTGCTTTCGTCGGGTGCTTTGGTTTCTATGCAGGAAAGCCGGATAAGGAGCTGATAGAGAATAAGCCGGATGGCTTTGTGATTATGACGCCGCAAAATGAGGAGTGGGCGAAATGTATCGAAGAATGCTTCCCGGATGCCAAGAGGGTCATTCGATATGCGATTAAGAAGAATACGAGGTTTGACAGACAGAAGCTGCAAGCCTTTGTAGCGCAGCTCCCCGAGCAATATGAGCTGAAAAAAATAGATGCTGAGCTTTATGATAGATGTCTGTTAAATCCTGTGACAGCAGATTTTGTCTCTGCGTTTGAGAGCAAAGAGAAGTATTTGGAGGATGGACGTGGAATGGTTATTATGAAAGGAGACGAGATTGTCGCAGGAGCTTCCTCTTATACGCGATACAGGGAAGGCATTGAAATTGAAGTGGATACCACAGAGTCGGAGAGAAGAAAGAACCTTGCAACGATTGTCTGCGCTGCGCTTATTCTGGCGTGCCTGGATGAAGGACTATATCCGAGCTGGGACGCGCAGAATATACATTCTGTTCATCTAGCAGAGAAGCTGGGATATGAATTTGCCCACGAATATGTTGCCTACGAGGTTGCCTCTGATAGAAGAACACACTAAGAAAAGGAATATTTATTATGAAGAAGATAGGTTTAGTTGGTGGAACCGGTCCGGAATCCACTCTGATGTATTATAAAGAACTGAATAACAGAATTGATGCACTGACACATGGTAAGCATATGCCGGATCTTGTCATTGAAAGTGTAGATTTTCCACGCACGTGGGAATATGTAATAACTGCACAGTATGATAAATTGACGGATTATCTTGCAGAGAAGGTAAATTGTCTTGTTAAAAGCGGAGCAGAGGTGGTCTCCCTTACTGCAGCAACCATGCACATTGTTTATGACGAGGTGGTAAGTAAGACTGGTGCAGAATTGGTCAGCATTCCGAAGGCAGTGGCTGAGGAGGCAGCATCGCAGGGCATCATGAAGGTAGGACTTCTGGGAACCATTTTCACAATGGAACAGGATTATATGAAAAAGGATCTGCTTCACGCAGGTATTCAGGTATTCATTCCTGAGAAACAGGATCGAGAGCTGATTGCTAAGAGAATCTACGAGGAGCTGGAGCGAGGAATCGTGAAGGAAAGTACGCTGAATGAATTTCTGGCGATTATTGAGAAAATGAGAAGCGATCACGGAATCGAGGCGGTTATTCTTGGTTGTACGGAGCTGCCATTACTCTTAAATCCTGATAACTGTCCATTGATTTGTCTGGATGCAGTGGAAATACATCTTAAGAAGCTGATCGAATTAGCGTGCAACTAATAACACGATAAAATGAATACAGGCAGATGCAGGAAAGAGATAAACTCAGAATTGAGGGAGATACATTATGAAGTTCACAAAAATGCAGGGGTTGGGAAACGATTATGTATATGTAGATTGCACCAGGGAGGAACTTGCCTCTCCGGCTGATGTGGCTCGCGCAGTCAGTGACAGACATTTTGGAATCGGATCAGACGGACTTATTCTTATTAAA
>CALZEZ010000309.1 GCA_945643825.1 uncultured Lachnospiraceae bacterium | reverse complement strand
TCCGATCTTGCCATAATATCCAAATTTATCTTGTGTAAAATCTGCAGGCAGTTCTAAAAATGGAAAATTGCTCAGTACGGCATACTTTTCCTTTATGATGCTGTATCCATTGCCGGGCTCTAAAATCATAATATGTCCCTCTTTGTCCGCAACCAGTGAGTGAAATGCCAGATCCGGGATCTGAATCGGACCGGTCGGTATGTTCACAATCTCTTTGTCGTCCGCAATCGCCTGCAATTCCTGAAAGGACAGCAATCCGGATATATAGTCATCCATCAACTGATCCAACGAAATCACAGCGGGATCTAAACGGAAAGGAGCCTTATCAAAATTCATATTGTTTAACATATTTCCAAAGCATCCATGGCAATTAACTCCATGTGCTTTTCTTACATTATTATCGAGCCGAAACAAGCCTTCCGGAATACCAGCCATATCCTCGACCTTCATCTGATTTTTTATTCCGATATAAAATTTGTCCGGTTCCGTATACACATCATATTCAAAAGCCCCGATGTTAATATCCATATTAAAACCGACAATCACGTCGTTGCCTTTCCTAACAAATCCTGTACACATACAAACGATTCCCTCTCTTTCCACACATAGAATCTACTTATTCTCAAATGAAGCTTTGTAGGTCGGCAAGACAAGCTTTGCAAACACAAGACAATTGACAAGAAACAACGCACCAAAAGCAATCCTCGCACCCCAGCCCGGAACAAGCAGGGCAATGCCATTCATGTCTCCGCCACCAAAAAAACCACAAAGTATGCTCAGATACAACGGGTCCAGCAAAAGCATTGCAATTGTTATGTAATACATCACCGCCCGGAACACCTTGCCCGGTACCTCACAGATTTTCTTTCGAAGTGCCGTCAGGAGGTATCCCACAAGCAGGGTGCTGACTGCCCCCAGCAGGCAGAAAAGAAACATCTGTGCATCACTCATCTGCGTACTTTCCACATCAATCTGAACCCCCAGCCCAAGAAAGCGTATCTGTTTGAAAACGCCAAGCGCAAGCGCCACCAGCAAATGCGAACCCTCATGCACAACATAGTAAGAGACTAGAGCAGCGGCAATTCCAACATATTGTCTGATTTTCTTATCCATTATATTCCCTCTCCTTTTTCATACGATCTGCTGATCAATTCTGTAAAGATTGCGTCCCTGTCATAGTGATTTTCTGCAAATCCTGGAATTTCTTTAATAGCCTTACATAAACTCACACTAAAGCCGGTGAGAATTTCCCCGATCTCCTGTTCGGAATACGGACAGTCATCCGTCACGACAAGGGTTGCCAGACTATGCACCACAAGCCACATATCCCGGAAATAGCGGTCTGCTGTGTCTACATCAATGTGATACGTCTGTATCAGGGATTCCCTTGCCAGCTCCTGAGAATGCTTCATGGCAGCGATTGCACCGGAATCCTCTCCCTCACGCTGGGACAGAAACATCAGACGATATAGCTCCCGCTCATTCCGTGCAAAAGAAATATATTGCATTCCCAATCCCAAAAACGGAATCGGCAGCTGCAGCCCCTTCCTGATATAGCTGTCATACATGCTCTCCGCGACCTTTCTGACCTCCCGCTTCGCCTCCTCAATCGTGTGAAAGCAGGTAAACACCGGCTGTGTGGAAACTCCCAGCTTCGCAGCTAACGCCTTTGCAGTGAGTGCATCAATTCCCTTTTCCCGCACGACGTCCACCGCCGCTGCAATCATTTCCTGTCGTGAAAACTTGTTCTTAGGAGCCATGCTACGCATCCCTTCTTGTATATTGTTTGATATATATTGTTCGATATATATTAAGTGATATTATAGGTGCTAGCACATTCGCTGTCAATACCTTAATTCCGGAACTTCCGGTAGGGAAGACGGATATATTTCCCGTCTGCATCGTTCACAACTGTTCCAAGCAAATATCCGTCTGATCATTTTGGGCAACCCGATTGCCGCCGGCACCCTGAATGTCCAACGTCACTGTAATTCCATAATTGTCCTCAAGCTCGTGAGCATACTTCTATGAATATTTTATACAAAGAAAAAGCAGAGGCATCGCTGCAATGTCTCTGCTTTTTAAAATATTGCACAAATTGTTTCTAAAAACTAATCATTGATTCGGTATCTCTGCAAGCCGCCATCAAGACAAATATTTTCCTCTCTCGCGCCATAGATCATCTGCCCGCCGGAACGGATTACGATGTTGCAATTCGTACGCTTCATATTGATTGTCCCGGTAAGATCACGCGATCCAATTCCAAGCACTTCGGTGCCCTCTCCGAGCAGCTCCAGAATAGAGTCACGTGTCTGAATCCGAAGCTCTCCCTCCGGCACTCCCAGAATAAAGATCTTCTGTCCATTCATGGTAGCCGAAAATTCACAGAAGGTAATGGAAACAGTACCGCCACTGCGGTAAATCCCTCCAATACCACTGACCACACTTCCGGATCCGATCATTCCCAGATTACACGACTCGATTTCAATATCCTGCAGCCCCTTCATACATCCGATTCCGATTCCCCGGTCAATTTTCAAGTTAAATCTAAGACTGCATTCCCTGATTCGGATAGGGACATCACCAGACACTGCTCCCACGCCAATCATATGGGCACTTGCTCCCTCTATGTTAATCCGTCCGGATGTAATCGTGATTCCCTCGTTTCCTTTGAAGATACCGCCACCGATTCCGATTCCATAATCAGCTTCCACTTGAATGTCTAACTTTCCGTCGGCCTGATACCGGATATCTCCGACCCCGGTTTCCCACTGGTTGCCGATACCATAGCTCTGGATTCCCTGCACCTTAAGCTGTAAGCTGCCGTTTCCCTCGACAGTTAGTCTGCTGGTATCCGGCACACAGATACCAACCTTGGAAATCCGGTTCTCCCCTTCCAAAACAAGAGTCAGATCAA
>CALZEZ010000308.1 GCA_945643825.1 uncultured Lachnospiraceae bacterium | reverse complement strand
TTTTATCCGGCTCCAATCGTGGTATAATGAGCATATGACACCTTGTTGGAAGGAGACATCATGAAGAAGCAATATACATCAGGGGAACTGTTTGCAAAGTTTCTGCCGTATTTTAAACCCTATAGACATATTCTGTTTTTTGATCTGCTTTGTGCCGCAATGACAACGGTATGCGAGCTCGTTCTGCCGATGATCATGAGATATATTACCAATGTCGCTCTGATTGATCTGTCAAGCTTTTCTATGGAGATTATCATCAGAATGGCACTGCTTTATCTGCTTTTACGCATTATCGACTGTCTTGGAAGCTATTATATGGCAGGCGTTGGTCATATCATGGGAGCGAGAATTGAAACGGATATGCGGCGTGATGCCTATCGCCATTTGCTGAAGCTGTCCGATACCTTTTATAACAATACCAAGGTGGGACAGATTATGGGGCGCATCACCAATGATTTGTTTGAGGTTACGGAGTTTTCCCACCACTGTCCGGAAGAGTTCTTTATCGCTGCGATCAAGGCAGTGGTATCCTTCGTGATTTTGGTTAGAATCCATGTGTGGCTCACAATTATCATATTCCTGATTGTTCCAGTGATGGCAGTCGTATGCATGAAGTTGAATTTTAAAATGCGGGGAGCGTTTCGCAGACAGCGCGAGCAGATCGGAGAGCTCAATGCACGCATAGAGGATTCCCTCCTTGGACAGAAGGTTGTGAAGGCGTTCACGAATGAGGACAGAGAGCTTGAGAAATTCGAGCAGGATAATCAGAAATTCCTGAGCATCAAGAAGGTTACCTATCGTCTGATGGCGGCATTCAATGTAACGACCAAAGGCTTTGAAGGTGCGATGTATCTGGCTGTGATTCTGGCCGGTTCTCTGTTTCTGTATTACAGACAGATTGAGCCGGGAGATCTGATTGCCTATATTATGTATGTGACAACATTGATCACAACGATTCGGCGAATCATAGAGTTTGCGGAGCAGTTCCAGCGTGGAATGACCGGTATTGAGCGCTTTGTGCAGATTATGGATTCGGATATTGAGATTTTTGACGAGCCGGATGCGGTTGAACTGCTACAGACCAAGGGCGAGATTCAGTTTGATAATGTAACCTTTGAGTATCCGGATGATCACAATCAGGTGTTTTCCAATCTGAATCTGGAGATTCATGCCGGTGAGAAGGTGGCAATTGTCGGACCAAGTGGTGGTGGTAAAACGACGCTTTGCAATATGATTCCCCGGTTCTATGAGGCTACGTCCGGATCGATCAGGCTTGATGGCAGGGATATACGCGAGTACACGCTGAAGAGCCTGCGTGGAAATATCGGAATCGTGCAGCAGGATGTTTATCTGTTTTCCGGAACGGTTTTTGAAAACATTGCATACGGCAGGGAGAATGCATCTAGGGACGAGGTGATCGAGGCGGCGAAAAAGGCAGGGGCTCATGAGTTTATCAGTGAGTTAAAGGATGGTTATGACACCTATGTAGGGGAGCGCGGTGTAAAGCTCTCCGGAGGACAGAAGCAGAGGATCAGCATTGCAAGAGTCTTCTTAAAAAATCCGCAGATTATTATTCTGGATGAAGCAACCTCCGCACTGGACAATGAAAGCGAATTTGCTGTAGCAAGGTCACTGGCAAAGCTGTCGGAGGGACGCACGACGTTAACGATTGCGCACAGACTGTCGAGCATAAGAAATGCAGACCGTATTCTGGTGCTGACGGAGGAAGGTATTGTCGAGGAGGGAAATCACGAGACTCTGCTAGAGCGTAAGGGTATCTATTACCAGTTCTATACACTGGCCAATGAATTGAAGTAGAGGTGATGGGATTGATAGAAACAGCCGTCGAGAGCAGAATCAATCACTGGCTGAAGGAGCATGAACTCTTCGATGGTACAACCTTAAAGCTGATTGCTGCTGTAGCCATGATATTTGATCATATCGCAATGACATTGCTTGTCAGATCCGGTCAAGTCTCATGGCTGGCAGATATCGATTTTGTCAGACTGGATTTCTGCTACCGGGTATTTCGTGCCCTTGGAAGACTGTCCTTCCCGGTTTTTGCGTTTTTGTTAGTGGAAGGCATGAAGCATACATCAGACGAGAGGCGGTATCTGACAAGACTGCTTGTGTTTGCATTGCTGTCAGAGCTTCCGTTTGATCTGGCAGTTGACGGCAGACTCGGATTATCGCATCAGAATGTTTTTTTCACGCTTGCACTTGGGGCGTTTATGATAGCTCTCATGAAAAGGTTTGGATATGAATGGCAGCTAGTCATCGTACTTTGTGCCGCTATGGCAGCCTATGTCTGTCATTTTGATTACAATGCCTACGGCATCCTACTGCTTGCGGTCTTCTGGTGGTTTTCCAACAATCGGATCAGGAGCGTTTCACTCGGCTTTCTTTTATTTCTGGAGGAACCCTACAGCGTATTGGGGTTTGCAACGCTGTTGTTCTACAATGGAAAGAGGGGAGCTGGCTTACGGTATTTCTTCTATCTGTTTTATCCGCTTCATCTGTTGGCGCTCTATTTTTTGTGGCATGGTATTTGATAAAAATGTATAGGGAAGAAAGGGGTTATGTTTATGAAACTGATGTTTATTGGTGCAGATCATGAGGTGACAGGAAGCTGTCATTACCTTCAGGTCGGGGAGAAGCATCTCCTGGTGGATTATGGAATGGAGCAGGGAAACAATGTGTTTGAAAATGCGGAGCTTCCTGTTCCGGAGTCAAAAATTGATTATGTTCTGCTGACACATGCGCATGTGGACCATTCCGGTATGCTGCCACTTCTCTATGCACGGGGCTTCCGCGGGCAGATTTTTACAACAGAAGCGACTGCTGATCTGTGTAGTATTATGCTTCGTGACTGTGCACATATTCAGATGCAGGAGGCAGAATGGCGTTCAAGAAAGGCAAAGAG
>CALZEZ010000307.1 GCA_945643825.1 uncultured Lachnospiraceae bacterium | reverse complement strand
CACCTATCACGCAACCACCCGGATATTCCATTTCACACGAACCGAACCGTCCAAGCAATGCTCCGAGCAGGGTTATTGTAGAACGCATGGAAACAGTTGCTTTTCCACCATTGTGAAGGCTGGAATTTCTCGCTTTCCTGCTATCAATAAAAAAACAGCTATTATCCCATCTCGTTTCACAGCCTAATTGCTGCAATAATTTCTGCATCAGAAAAACATCCGCAATCTTCGGACAACGATGTAAACATGTGATACCCTTTCGCAGAATTGACGCTGCCATAATCGGTAACGCAGCATTTTTTGAACCTTGAATCTGCACTTCACCATTTAGTGGGATTCCCCCACCGATACGATAGCTGCTCATGATCTGTCCCCGCAAATTGCAAGCTTATCATATCATATGAAAAAAAGGCCAAATGGTATCTTGTACCTATATGACGTTAATACTCTCTTAATCGTATTCCTTTGGCAACACTCATAACGATACCAATCTCAACCAGAAGAAACATTACAGAGGATCCGCCATAGCTAATAAACGGCAGGGATACTCCGGTATTTGGAATTGTATTCGTCACAACCGCTATGTTTAAGATTACCTGCACGGATATATGTCCCATCACACCGACAACCAGAAGAGCACCGAACAAATCGCGTGCATTATTCGCAATGATCATCATTCTCCAAATCAGTATCACAAAGAGAAGAATGACGGCAATCGCACCTAAAAGTCCCAGTTCTTCACAGATAATGGAAAAAATCATATCATTCTGCGCTTCAGGAATAAACCCGAGCTTCTGCATGCTCTTGCCTAAGCCTTTTCCAAATATTCCGCCGGAACCAATCGCATACAATGCCTGAAGCGTCTGGAAACCCTTTCCTGACGCATAGGCCTCCGGATCAAGCCAGGCCAACACTCTCGCTCCTCGGAATCCACCCACGTCAGAATTTGATGAATTCACAATATAAAGAACTGCCAGTCCAACCAGTGCTGCTCCCGCTAACGAAAGGAGAATAAATCTTTTATATCCCGGTGTAGATACAAACAGCATTAGAAAAGCAATTCCAAAGATGATCACAGCGCTACTCATATTCGAGGTAACCTTCCATACGAGCAGACACACCGGAATTGGTACGATGAACATCATAACAAATCCTTTCCGTGAATCCACCACCTTGGTTCCCAGCTTACAAACAAGAGTAGCCAGTGCCAGAATCATGCCAAGCTTTGCAACCTCTGCCGGCTGTAAGCTCATTCCGCCTATGTACAACCACCTCTTGGCTCCGTTTCGTTCCACACCAAATGGAATGATTAACAGAATCAGCAGAATACTTCCAAAATAGCCCAGTACTGCAAATCTCTTCCATATCTGGTATGGAATATTCGATACCACAACCATAGCCGCAAGCCCCAGACCGGATGCCAGCATCTGCTTCTTCAAATAGAAAGCAGAATCACCGGTATCCAGATTCGCTTTGTAAGAGCTTGTAGAATAAATCATGATTAAGCCAAAAGCCAGTAGAAATAATACAATAAATACCAGACTGTAATCAAAATAGCGCTTTTCATTTTTTTGTTGTCTGCGATTTTCCAAAGCCAACTCAGCTACTCCTTTATATTATGAACCATCTCTTTAAACATTTTCCCTCGAACCTCATAATTGGGAAACATCCCCCAGCTGGCGCATGCCGGTGACAGCAACACTGCATCCCCCGGTTCAGCAAGCAGCGCACATTGGTCAACAACCTCCTGAAGACTCTCGGCAAACATAATATCATCAAATCCATGTCTTCTCGCACACTCTGCAATCTTTTGTGCTGTCTGTCCTATCAGAATCAGCTTCTTCACCTTTCCATCAAAGGCTTCAATCCATTCATCATATTCGCTTTGTTTATCATATCCTCCACCGATCAGAATGGTCGGCTTGGTCATGGCACGTATCCCCTGAATGGCTGCATCCGGATTCGTTCCCTTGGAATCATTATAATAGTCCACGCCCTTTTTTGTCGCAACAAACTCAATCCGGTGTTCTACCGCCTTAAACCGGCGAATTATCTTACAGATACTATCTACCTCAACGCCCATTGCCCTGGTCATCGCAATTGCTGCCATGACATTCTCATAATTGCACACACCAACCAGATTCATATCATGTATGGTGAGAATCGGTTTGTGAACGCCATTCTCCGCCAGGATAATACTCTCTCCATCCAGATACAAGCCCTCCTCCAGTCTTCTTTCCGATGAGAAGAAGATAACTCTTGCCTTGCACCTTTTCTCTCCAAAATCTCTGGTATACGGATTCTCATAATTAAGAACACACACATCATCCTGCGTCTGGTTTGCTGCAATCTGCTCTTTCGTCCAGGCATAGCAGTCCATTGTGTGATGCCGGTTCAAATGATCCGGGGTAATATTTAAAATTGCAGAAACTGCAGGATGAAATTCACTTGTCGTCTCCAATTGAAAACTACTGATCTCTGCGACAGTAACAGAGTCCTCCGAAGTCTTATCTGCCTCCAACGTATAAGGGATTCCAATATTTCCCACAACAAAGACCGAACGAATAGCATCCTTCATAATCTCGCCCACTAAGGATGTCGTAGTTGTCTTGCCGTTTGTACCGGTAATTGCAATCAGTTTGCCTTTTGAAAAACGATAGGCCAGCTCAATCTCTCCCCAAACCGGAATTCCATCCTTTTTGCAGGAGGTTACAATTTCTGAATCAACAGGCACTCCCGGACTGATAACCAGAAGATCAATACTTTTTCGAATATCCTCCGGCAAAGCTCCCAGAAGGATTGTCACCTGCATTCCCTGAGGAAGCTTCCCCCTTACCTGTTCCTCTGTTAGCTTTTCATTCTGATCATAGAGCAGAATCTCATTTCCCTGTTTCTCAAAGGAAACCGTATATTCTGTATAAGGTGTATCAC
>CALZEZ010000306.1 GCA_945643825.1 uncultured Lachnospiraceae bacterium | reverse complement strand
CAGGCAATCGAGGAATGTGTTCCGTCAAAGTTCGTGGAAATGAACCGTCAGGCATTTTTACTTGGTCAAGAGGCGCTGTAAGCAGTGTCTAAAAAATAAAACAAAAGGAGAAGGTATAACAAATGGAGAGATACTACCAGCCTGAGATCGAATGTGCTTCCCCGGAGGAGATTCGTAAGCTTCAGGACGAAAGACTTGTCAAGCAGGTACAGAATGTGTGGGACAATGTTCCGATGTACCGCAAGAAAATGGAGGAGAAGGGCTTGACTCCTGCCGACATCAAATCGGTGGATGATCTGCACAAGCTGCCTTTCATCACAAAGGATGATCTGCGTGATGAATATCCGTATGGGCTTTTGGCTCGTCCGTTATCGGAATGTGTGCGCATTCAGTCAACCAGCGGAACGACCGGCAGACGTGTTGTGGCATTCTACACCCAGCACGATATCGATCTGTGGGAGGATTGCTGTGCAAGAGCGATCATGGCGGCAGGCGGAACCAACGAGGATGTGTGTCATGTCAGCTATGGCTATGGTTTGTTCACAGGCGGTCCCGGCTTAAACGGCGGTTCCCACAAGGTAGGCTGTCTGACTCTGCCGATGTCCTCCGGTAACACGGACAGACAGATTCAGTTTATGACCGATCTTGGCTCTACGATCATCTGCTGTACTCCGTCCTATGCGGCTTATCTCGCAGAGAGCATCCACGAGCGCGGTGTGCGCGATCAGATCAAGCTCAAAGCCGGTATCTTCGGCGCAGAGGCATGGACCGAGGAAATGCGTCACGACATTGAGGAGAAGCTTGGCATCAAAGCGTATGATATCTATGGTCTGACCGAGATTTCCGGACCGGGTGTTTCCTTTGAGTGTTCCGCCCAGACCGGTATGCATGTCAACGAGGATCATTTTATCCCGGAAATCATCAATCCGAAAACCGGTGAGGTTCTTCCGGATGGTGAGAAGGGCGAGCTTGTCTTCACTAGTATCACAAAGGAGGCTTTCCCGCTCATGCGTTATCGCACCCGCGATATCTGCGTACTGACCAGAGAGAAATGTCCTTGCGGCAGAACGCATGTCAAGATGTCGAAGCCTCTCGGAAGAAGCGATGATATGTTGATCGTAAAGGGTGTCAATGTATTCCCGTCCCAGATTGAGACGGTTCTGTTAAATCAGGGTTATCCTGCAAACTATCAGATTATTGTGGATCGTGTCAACAACAGTGATACGATCGAGGTTCAGGTGGAGATGACTCCTGAGATGTTCTCCGATAACTTAAGTCAGGTTACGGCTAGAGAGAAGGAGTTAGTGGCAGGCTTAAAGGCAATGCTTGGCATCTATGCTAAGGTTACTCTGGTAAATCCGAAGTCCATTACCAGAAGTGAGGGTAAAGCAGTTCGTGTTATCGACAAACGTAATCTTTATAAGAATTAATAGGAGGGGGTACTATTATGACAGTAAAACAGATTTCCGTATTTCTTGAGAATAAACCCGGGAAGCTGGCTGCTTTTACAAAGCTTCTTTCCAACAACAATATCGACATCCGTGCGCTTTCTATCGCGGAGGCATCCGATTTCGGTATCATCCGCATGATCGTCGAGGATGTATACAATGCAACCACTGTTTTGAAGGATGCCGACTATATCTGTTCCGTAACCGATGTTCTTGCCGTTGAGGTAAAGGATGAGGCGGGTGCTCTGGCAGATCTTATCACGATTCTCGGCGATAATGGTGTGAATGTGGAGTATATGTATGCTCTGACCACGCATAAACAGGATGTCGCTTACATGATCATCCGTCCGAATGATCAGGCAAAGGCTATTGAGGCGCTCGACAAGGCCGGCAAGCGCATCGTCTGTGCGGAGAAATTGTTTTAACTAATGCTATTCATACGGAAATCCACGGTGATCTGCCGTGGATTTCCTAATATAAAGGGAGGTATATCATGAGGCGTTCTGATCGGGAAGTAACCGGATTTTCTAATCTTATCAAGATTATGGAGGAATGCGATGTGTGCAGAATTGCTCTTAATAACAATGGATATCCATACATTCTGCCGCTCAATTTCGGCATGAAGGTGGAAAATGATATGGTGGAATTGTTTTTCCACGGTGCAAACGAAGGCACCAAATATGATTTGATTCAAGCGGACAATCGAGCAAGCTTCGAAATGGATTGTAAGCACAGGCTTGTCACCAATAATGAAATCGGGAATTGTACGATGGAATATGAGAGTGTTGTCGGTCAGGGAACGATTCATATCCTATCGGATGAAGAAAAATACGACGCGCTCTGTATCCTGATGAACCATTATCATAAAGAGGGTTTTCCCTTTAATAAAGCAATCATGCCGCAGACTACTGTCTTTAAATTAGTAGTCGAGAACATGACCGGAAAAAGAAGGATGGTAAAGTAATACGGAATCCTGCACCTAAATGCGCAGGATTTTCTTTGCATTCGTATGCAAGATTTGCTCTTTTTCTTCTTGTTCGAGCGGGAGAGCGAGAAAACGTTCCACGCTCATCTTCTGATCTGCCCACGGGGAGTCTGTTCCGAACAGGATTTTCTCTGTACCGAGTTCATGACAGAGATCTGTAAATTCCTCGTTTGTCATCAGGCTAGGAATAGATGCCGGATCTCGATCCGGTCTGTTGTCGATTGGTCCAAAAGAAAATGAGGTGTCAAAAAGGAGTGGTGCGCCGGTCAGATCACTTCTTACTTTATCCCAGCATGTCCAACCGCCCATGTGCGCTAAGATTAAGCTGAGTCCCGGAATCTTATCAATCACCTTAAGAATCATCTGTGTGGAGCAGTAATCCTTCTCCGGAATGCCAATATCGATTCCGGCATGAACGGTTACTGCGAGGTTATTTTTTGCAGCCGCCTGTAGTATCCGGATGAATCTGTCATCATCAAAATCTGTAGCCGTATAGGCG
>CALZEZ010000305.1 GCA_945643825.1 uncultured Lachnospiraceae bacterium | reverse complement strand
CAAGAATATGAGAAGGAAAGAGAAAAGCTTTTGTCATTGTGCGAAAGTGTTTCTGTAATCCGACGGAAATACGCTCTTCAGTTGTCGCAACAGCTCCGTCAGGCATTGATTGATCTCAATTTCCTTCATGTGGAGTTTGGCGTGGAGGTGAGAACGGATCAGAATAGAATCAGCGGAATCGGTTTTGATGAGGTGGAATTTATGATTTCAACAAATCCCGGGGAACCGATGAGACCGCTTAAGCAGATTGCAAGTGGTGGTGAGCTGTCCAGAATTATGCTTGCAATAAAATCTGTTTTTGCTCGAAAAGATGAAATTGAGACATTGATTTTTGATGAGATCGATAGCGGTATCAGCGGTAAGACCGCATGGAAGGTTTCAAAAAAGCTGGGAGAGCTTAGCAGGAGTCATCAGATTATCTGTATTACCCATCTGCCGCAAATTGCGGCTAATGCTGATAATCATTATCTGATTGAAAAACGATCAGATGGAAAAGTCACCAGGACAGATTTGACAAGGCTTTCTGAGGATGAGAGTATCGCTGAGCTGGCAAGAATGCTCGGTGGTGAGACAATGACGGAAACGGTTCTGGATAATGCGAGGGAGATACGCAGACAGGCAAAATCTTCTTAAATAAAATTGATTCATTGAAAGCATACTAAGAGAGACATGAGGCATTTCCCATGTCTCTTTTATAATTTGCATGCAGAACGCATTATGACATGCTGTGAGGTGAATGAAATGAATCATGTAAAGAAGCTTTTGAAATTATCCATAGTGTTTTCCGTATTAGGCACAATGCTCTATACTTATGTTTTTTTTCGTAATCAATTCCCTGATACTCTCCGGGTGTTTGAGGGAGAGGAACAGCTTGTCTCGTTTTCCATCCCGGTATCCGGCACATTATACGATAAGAGAGAACGGGAGGTTATGAGTTTTCCTGTTACAGACAATGTGACAATTGTTGCAGATACAGATTATCAGTTCAGAATGCAGCTTAAGCTGTTTGGAGTATTACCCCTTCGTGATGTTAACGTGCAGGTTACGCCGAAGACAAGCCTGACACCTGTCGGGGTACCGGTGGGAATCTATATGAAGACCAATGGAGCGATGGTAATTGGGATAGGAGATTTTATTGGTTCGGATGGAATGAAATATGCTCCGGCGAGATATCTCCTACAGGAGGGAGACTATATCCTTCAGGTAAATGGAGAGAAGGTAACAGGGAAAAAAGATTTGACCAGAAGAATTCGTGAATCAGAGGGAGAAGCTTTACAGCTCATGGTTGAACGCGGAGAAGAGCTGATACCAATGTCCTTACAGCCGAAAGCAGATCAAAATGGTGTATATAAATTGGGAATATGGATCAGAGATAATGCGCAGGGAGTCGGAACGATGACCTTTATTGCAGAGGATGGATCCTTTGGAGCATTAGGACATGGTATTAATGATGTTGATACCGGTGTACTGATGGAGCTGCAATATGGAGAGCTGTATCATACGGATATTGTCGGGATACGCAGAGGAAGTGTAGGAACACCGGGAGAACTGACAGGACTTATCTCGTATCAGGAGGATAATAAGATCGGCGAGATATCACGGAATACCAAGCGAGGGATTTTTGGAAAGCTGGACAATGCGTTTATTGAGGAAATATCGGAGGAAAGCGATTATCTGCATGCGGTACCGATTGGGGCAAAGCACGAAATCAAAGAGGGGGAGGCAACCATATTAAGCGCTGTGAGCGGCAGTGTGGAACCCTATTCCATTAGAATAGATAAGATAAATTATTATAGCATGTCGGAGAAAAGAGAGCTGGAGTTGGAGGTGACGGATAGAAGACTTCTCGAACAGACCGGTGGGATTATTCAGGGAATGAGTGGAAGTCCGATAATTCAGAATGGTAAGCTGGTCGGTGCTGTTACACATGTGCTTGTCAATGATCCAACCAAGGGATATGGCATTTTTATTGAAGATATGTTAGAGCAGAATCATACGTAGCTTAATGGCATCGTGACAATTTTGTAATATATTTATCCTCTTTTTCACTAGTTTCCTCTCGCAAAAATGTCTATAATCATGTTCAGCTTATTAAGGAGAGATGATTCAGATGCGAGAAAAAAATGTAAGGGATATGACTGTCGGAAGTCCGGCAAAGCATATTTTATTATTTGCGATTCCTCTGCTGATTGGAAACCTTTTTCAGCAGCTGTATAACATGGTTGATTCCGTGATTGTCGGAAATTATGTAGGAGCTAATGCACTTGCAGCTGTGGGAAACTGCAGCTCCTTAAATTTCTTATTCTTTTCATTGAGTTCAGGACTGGCTATCGGAATAGGGGTATTAGTTTCTCAGTTTTTCGGAGCAAAGCAGTATGAGAAGGTGGGACTGACAATTGCGAATGCAATTTATGTGCTTGCGGCAGCATCTATAATAGTAAGTATCCTTGGTATCCTTCTGGCACCTTCCCTTATGACGATGCTTCATACGCCGCCGGAGATCATGGGGGATGCTGTCACATATCTGCGCACCACCTGTGCAGGAGTTATTGCGATTGCGGCATATAATGGAGTCTCGGCTATTTTACGTGCGCTCGGGGACTCGAAAACACCGCTATACTTTCTTGTTATTGCCAGTGTTGTTAATGTAGGACTGGATTTACTGTTAGTACTGTATTTTGGAATGGGAGTATTTGGAGTAGCACTCGCAACGATTGTGTCTCAGGCTGTGTCAGCGATTTCCTGTATCATCTACGCATACAGGAAGGTTTCCTTTTTCAAACTGACCAGAGTACAGATGAGACCGGATCATTTCCTGATTCAGAAGGCCTTTAAATTGGGTGTTCCGATTGCACTGCAAAGTGCATTGATTGCGATTTCGTGTCTTATTCTTCAGAGAGTAGTAAACAGCTATGGTGCAATTGTAATGGCGG
>CALZEZ010000304.1 GCA_945643825.1 uncultured Lachnospiraceae bacterium | reverse complement strand
TCCCACAAGTGCCTGTGGCTCGGAAAACGGTTCCTCTGTCGGAAACAGCCATCGATGGGGTTTATCCAGGGGCTTAGCGAGAACCCAGTTATAGAGTGCCCAGAGAATCTCTGTCACATCGGTCTCACCCTCATTACACAGTACCGCAAAGCCGATGTCCTCTCCCTTGAGGAGCGCTCCCTCCGAGGTCACTCCGTGAAGTCCGCCGGAGTGTTCACAGAAGATATGTCCGTCCTCGACGCGTTTGTTGAGTCCCATGCAGTACACGGGCTTTATCTGCTCTGCAAAGCCTGCACCGATCATGAGCTCCACCGCCTCCTTTGGAAGCACCTGCTCTCCGTCGAGTTCTCCTGCGTTTGCCAGACAGCGGTAATAGCGCGCCATGTCGTGTGCCGTGGATTTTACGCAGGCACAGGCGCGAAAGGGGGGCAGGATCGACCATTGCTCGTCACCCTGCGGCTCACCGTCCTCGCCAATTTCAAATAATGCGGTTATATTGCCGTCTGCCATGGCTCGCGCCCTACTGCCGTCCACATCGAGTGTGGATCTGGTCATGCCAAGTGGCGTAAAGATTCTCTCGTCGAGAAACTGCTCTAGCGGGATTCCTGCTGCCGCATCCACAACATAGCACAGTACCGCATAGCCCTCGTTGGAATAGCTCATATATTCCCCTGCCGCACCAAGCGTCGGGTACGGGCAGTGGGCGATGTAGTCGATGATCTGCTCGATCGTGCTCATGGAATTCGGAGCAGATGCCTGCATCTTCAGATCCCAGTCCGATTTTCTGTCCGGGGTATTGACTGCAATCGACCATTCGAGCGGCTCCATCGGCGGGATTCCTGTCGTATGCATTCCAAGGTGCCGTACGCAGACCGTGTCAGGCGGATTGCCCGGCACGCGAAAATCCGGCACGTATTTGTTGACCGGGTCATCCAGACTCATCCTTCCCTCAGCGGCGAGTATACAGCAGGCGAGCGCTGCCATGGATTTTCCCATGGAGGCAATGCCAAAAATCGTATGCTCATCCGGCGGGGTAGCTGCACTTAAATCCCGGTAGCCGTAGCCCTTCTCAAAGAGGATTCCGTCCGGACCCTGTACGGATACCGCCACGCCGGGCAGCTTACGCTCCTTCATGATATTTTGTATAAAGCTGTCCAGCTGCTTTGTATCGCGATGCATATCGTTACTCCTTAATCAATGCTTAATAAGCGCGTCCCCAGTAAACCATCTTTTTCGCCGGTTTTCCGCAGCAGACGCAGGTTGTCGCAAGCTCCTCCTGTTCAAACGGCATGCAGCGGCTTGTAACGCCAAGCTTTTCCTTGATCTGATCCTCACATGCTCTGTCCTCACACCACATGGCTTTGACAAAGCCGGATTTCTCACTGAAAAGCTTCTGAAATTCCTCGTAATTTGTTGCAACGTAGGTGTGCTCGTCCCGGTGCGCCCTTGCGCGCTCTAACATCTCCACCTGCATCGCAGCAAGAATCTCGCCAACTCTTGTCTCGAGCTCATCTAAGCTTACCTCTAGCTTCTCGCGGGTATCACGGCGGCAGATTACGCATTTGCCGGCTTCCATGTCCTTCGGGCCGATCTCGACACGAAGCGGGATGCCACGCATCTCCTGATCGGAGAATTTCCAGCCCGGACTCTTATCGGTGTCATCAACCTTCACACGGAACGCACCAAGTCTGTCACGAAGCTCGAAGGCCTTCTCCAGCACGCCTTCCTTTCTCTGCTGGATCGGGATGATGACAACCTGTGTCGGTGCAATCTTCGGTGGAAGCACCAGACCCGAGTTGTCGCCGTGCACCATGATCACCGCTCCGATCGTGCGGGTCGTCATGCCCCAGGAGGTCTGGTGAACATATTCAAGTTTGTTTTCCTTGCTTGTATACTGCACGCCAAAGGCTTTTGCAAAGCCGTCACCGAAGTTGTGGCTCGTGCCGGACTGCAGTGCTTTGCCGTCATGCATCAGGGCTTCAATCGTGTAGGTCGCCTCGGCTCCGGCAAATTTCTCCTTCTCGGTCTTGCGTCCCTTGATGACAGGAATCGCCAGTACATTTTCCATGAAGTCGGCATAGACGTTCAGCATCTGAATCGTGCGCGCCTCTGCTTCCTCAACGGTCGCATGGGCGGTATGTCCCTCCTGCCACAGGAATTCTCTGGATCGCAGGAACGGTCTGGTTTCCTTTTCCCAGCGAACCACGGAGCACCACTGGTTACATACCTGCGGCAGGTCGCGGTAGGACTGGATCGTATTCTTATAATAGTCGCAAAACAGTGTCTCAGAGGTCGGTCTGACACAGAGCTTCTCCTGCAGGGGCGCCAGTCCGCCGTGGGTCACCCACGCAACCTCGGGGGCGAAGCCCTCCACGTGATCCTTCTCCTTCTCAAGAAGGCTCTCGGGAATAAACATCGGAAGGTATACGTTGCGCACACCGGTTTCTTTAAAGCGGCGGTCCAGCTCGCTCTGTATCATCTCCCAGATCGCATAGCCCTCCGGGCGAAATACCATACAGCCCTTCACACTTGTATAGTCAATCAGCTCTGCCTTGACACACACATCCGTGTACCACTGCGCAAAGTCCTCCTCCATCGCTGTGATGGATTCCACTAATTTCTTGTCAGCCATTTCTCTTTTCCTCTTTTCTTTTTATCCGATTTATGCCCAAATCATGAGCTTCTTCGCTGTAACTATGCCCAGTTCATGAGCTTTTTTGCCGCTTCGATGACAAGCCCTGCCGTGTCGCGCTGTGTCTTCTCACACGGATGCCAGTCTGCACCATATCCGTCCGCCGGGTTCTGCTCGGGAAGATGCAGATATGCAATCTCATCGTCCGAGTGCTCATCTTTAAAGCTCTGCACCGCTTCCTCTACCTGATCAACCAGTCTCTGATCCATCGTTCCGAGCATGCAAAGGAGCTTCGCCTGCGGGTT
>CALZEZ010000303.1 GCA_945643825.1 uncultured Lachnospiraceae bacterium | reverse complement strand
CTTTCCTTTGCGCACAAACAGGGAAAGCCCCAGTTCCTTTTCAATGCGCTGGAGAAATTTGGTCAGTGCTGGCTGGGTGATGAACAGCTGCTCTGCCGCTCTCGTAATGCTGCCCTGATCCGCAATGGCAACGATATATTCATAATCCCGAACATCCATACTGCCACCTCTTTATATTCCATGTCCGGTTCCATTATATCTGGCACGAGAACAATATGCAATGCCATAAATTCGGCATACGGGAAGAAAGAAACAATTCGATAGCGGCTTGAAGCCAAATAAAGGGGCTGTCTCAAATGATGATGATATGCTCCCCATAGTGTAGTCTCGAAATTTTTGTTATTTCGAGTGTCTACTCTATGGAGAGCATATCAATTAGTGAGACGGCCCCTTCTTTTGCCCAACGTTAGGGATTTCTAATCACGTAGCCGCAGTCCGGAAGACTGCGTACCAGGACAACTTTTGTCCGCACGGGGCTTGGGGCAGGAAGCCTCAACTTTTCGCTGCGCCAAATGGGTACCAGTTGGCATTGCTTGCAGGGTTACTTTAGTTTGCTATTTATATACACCGTAAAAATTAACCATTTTTGGTTGACAACGTAGTTCAGGTGTGCTAAAATGCAGTTAACCAAAATAGGTTAAGGAGGTTATGCTATGATTACAAGTCTTGGAACATTCCTACGAAGACTGCGTCTGGCAAAAGGAGAAATACTCAAGGACATGGCAGAAAGCTTAGGAGTGTCTTCTGCATTTCTCTCTGCAGTGGAGAACGGCAAAAAGAAAATGCCCGAAGCTTGGTACGAAAAATTGCGCAATGTATATGGCTTAGATGATGATCAGGAAGCTGCACTGCGCCAAGCAGTCCTGGAGTCCAGCGAAGTTGTGGAGCTGAATCTAAAAAATGTGTCCCGAGGCAATCGTCAGTTGGCAATTTCTTTTGCCCGCCAGTTTGATAGTCTGGACGAGGAAACCAGTCAGAGAATCTTAAATATTCTGAATAAGCGCAAGGAGGACTAACCCCATTGACCAAGTACATCGTTGAACCAAAGTCCCGCAGCGATATGCGCGCTTATGCAAATCTTCTGCGCCGCAAGTTAGGATTGGCAGACATTCTCTACTTCCCCATTGTGGAGCTTCTGGATTCTCTTGCAGAAATCTTCCCGGAATTCAGCTATGAAATCGTCCCAGATCATGTGCTAGGAAAAGATATTCATGCTGATACTGACATCAGAACAGGTCACGTCCGCATTAAGGAAAGCGTCTATGAGCGGGCATGCAGTGGTGAAGGACGTGACCGTATGACCATTGCCCATGAGATAGGACACTATTTTACATTATGCCACTGTGGGTTCAGATTGACACGGAATTTTGGAAAAACCGAAGTTCCATGCTTTAAGGACCCGGAGTGGCAGGCAAAATGTTTTGCCGGTGAGCTGATGATTCCCTATCAGCTTACGAAGGACATGAACCCGGCTCGCATCGCAAGAGTATGTGGTGTTTCTTTTGATGCAGCCTTGTACCAAAGCAAAAAATACAAAAAGTAAAGGATGGTGGTCAAATTGCTTGTATCAAAGAAAAAGCACCCTGCAGATTGCGGCTAACAATCGCAGGATGCATTTTCCCCGAACGGTGCGTTCGGTATGGTGGCACATATAGGATAGCACCTTTCGGAGAAAAATGCAAATGTATTTTGACATTTCTGCTGGGATTCCTCTGCAGAAACAGCACACATTATTTCTTTTTTCGAAAGGAGGTCATTTTATGACCGGTAAATCTATGAGGGACAACCCTCTATTCATGCGTAATACCTTTACATCCGTTGGCAAGTGGGGCATCCCGTTGGTAAAGAAACAGGCGGTATCTGTTGATGATCTACAGATGATTGCTTGTTCTGACACACGGTCCAATGACCGGACCGTAAACAGGAGCAAGGGTGTTCACTTCTTTGTGGATGACTATCGTTTTGATGGAATCTATAAAATGCCCAGCAGAAGCCTGGCAAAGTATTCTCAGTATGCCTTCCTGCTGACACCGGATTTCTCTACGTATGCAGACATGGATCTTTGGCGGCAGCTTGAAAGTGTTGCAAAGAACCGTTGGGTCGGTGCATATTGGCAGAGCAATGGCTTAACCGTCATTCCTACAATCAGCTGGAGCACTCCTCGGAGTTTCGATTTCTGTTTCGATGGTGTGGAGCAGAATGCTATCGTTGCGGTCAGTACCCTTGGCTGCAGGCGTTCCAAATTGCAATTCATGCGTGGCTACGAAGCAATGGTAGACAAATTAAATCCCGAAACCATTATCTGCTTTGGTGATCCTCTGGCAGAAATGCAGGGCACCATCATCACTGTGGATTATCGGGCATCCCGAAAGGTGGTGCGTTGATATGGGCGGCAGAGGTACCTTTGCGGCTGGGAATCCTGTTCCATACAGCTATCAAACAGTTGGAACAATCGATGGAGTAAAAGTTCTTGTAGGTACAGGAGGCAAGCACAGTTTGCCCGAGGAAGCACATTCCAGCAGTGCATATATAAAATTGAAATCCGACGGAACATTTCATGAGATGCGAATTTACGATAAAGATCATTATCTGGTGAAGGAAATAGCTTACCATCGGGAACCCAAAATCTCGGACAATCGCACAGACAATGTTCTCCACGTTCATGAGTATCCCCGTAATGATTTCAAGAATCGCACCACAAGACCGATTACTGCAGATGAAATCAAAAAATACAGAAGATTTTTCAAAGGAGTTCAATTGTAATGATAAACGGTAGCGTGTCTGAATTTGTGGATCGTATCCACTATGGCGACGAGTTGGTTTTTCTGTTTCGCAATCAGAAATTCTTCTTGCAGGGATTTATGGAGGAAGACGGAAAATATGCGCTCTACCTGGATCGCTGGGATCCGCCTTCCAATACCTATATTTGGACAGGTAGA
>CALZEZ010000302.1 GCA_945643825.1 uncultured Lachnospiraceae bacterium | reverse complement strand
ACAATTAGGCATCCTAAGACAGGAGAATATTTTTATTGGGAGCATTTTGGTATGATGGATTCCCCTGCCTATTCGCAGAAAGCCTTTATTAAAATGCAGAATTATTGTAAAAATGGATATTTTCCATCCATTAATCTGATAACCACCTTTGAGACAAGTCAGTGTCCTATTGATGCCGTAAAGGCCGAAAATGTCATTTCACAGTATTTTCAAGTGTAAAGAACAAGAAACCCTATTTACCCAATTCTTTGTCTCTGATTGCTGATATTACTTCTAAATATGGAGTTATTTCTACGAAAGAACATCCCATCAATTCCAATTGTTATTAGCTCCATATCATTAGACCCCCATAGACATCCGACACATCCTCTGATACACCTTATCTCCTAAAATTGCTTTTAAAAATACAAAGGAAAAAGCATATTTTCCAACGAGATAGCGGGTTTTCGGGTGACGGGAAAGAGCAGCCCTTCGAATGGTCTTCGCAATCACCTGAGGATTTGTGAGTTTACCCTGTACGCCATAACGCTTCTCATAATAGACAGCAGCGTGATCGGCCTGATCGCTGTAGGCACTGTCACCGGAATACTGACGGATATTGTTGCTTGCAATCACACCCCAGTTTGTCTGGATCATACCGGGCTCGATCAGAACAACATCGATATTCCAAGGCTTTAGCTCCATGCGCAGGGCATCGCTGATGGATTCCACCGCATATTTGGTTGAATGATACCAACCGGCAAAAGGAGAGGTGAAACGACCACCCATGGAAGAGATATTAATGATTTTTCCGTATTTCTGCTTACGCATGGAAGGTAAAACAAGCTGGATCATTCTTCCAAGACCAAATACATTGACCTCATACTGCCGCTTCACCTCATCCATGGGAATATCCTCAATCGAGCCACAGCAGCCATAGCCCGCATTGTTGACCAGAATATCAATATGCCCCTCTCGCTCCAGTACAAAATCAACACACTGACGCATGGACTCCTCACTTGTTACGTCCAGATGTATAAGCTGTCCACCTGCCTTGCGGATACTCTCCATCTGCTCCAATCGTCTGGCGCAGGCATATACCACATCCCCATCCTTTAGAAATAAAAGAGCGGTTTCCATTCCGATTCCGGACGAAGCCCCCGTAATAAGTATAACTTTTTGTTCCATAAAATGAATCCTTCATTCAAAAATATAATTGACATAGTGTCGACTAAAAAGAATATAACACATACTTGACACTGTGTCAATAATAAGAAATAATATATTTATACGACAGAGGTGGCATTATGGATTTTTTAAGAGCAAGAACAAAGGAACAGATTGAAGAGAGACAGTGGGATATTATCAAAGCCTGTGATTACCTGTTTGATGAAGGTGGGTATGAGAAGGTAAATATCAAATCCATTTCAGAAATGACAACACTGACACGCTCGTCCATTTATACCTATTATAAAACAAAGGATGAGATCATTCTGGATTTACTTAGCTATGAGTTAGCAGAATGGAAGGATGAACTGATAGAATGGTGCCAGAAGACGGCACCTCTTGACCGGTTAGAATTCAGCAGACAATTTGTGGAGAATCTCTCCGAAAAAGAAAAAATGTTACAGCATTACTGTCTGCTTTATTCCCTACTTGAAAAGAATTGCAGACTGGAAAAGCTGGTAGAATTTAAATGCAAGGCTATTCCGGTTGCCGGCACACTCGTGCAGATTGTGATGACAAATTTCACAGAGTATTCTACAGAGCAGGCCGGCATGATTGTTGAGCAGATGATAGCGTTGGTGATTGGACTATACCCGGTTTCGCATGTCTCCCCAAAGCAGAGAGAGGCGATTGAGCTCTCAATGACAGGCTATCAGACACCGGATTTTAAGAGTGTTTGTACAAAAGGAATTGAAGCACTATTAGGAGCTATCTCTTCTTAAGACGCGCGTTATGCGCATTCTCCTTTTGCAGACTGCAATACAGCTCGTACCGGTCTTTTGCAAGCTGACCGCTCTCGAGTGCTGCTTTTATGGCACATCCCGGCTCCGTGACATGTCTGCAGTCATGAAATCTGCACTGCGTCTCGAGCTCTTTGATGTCAGAGAATGTGTCATCGATTCCTTTTTCCACATTCTGCATACCGATTTCCCGCATACCCGGAGTATCGATTACAGTCACTCCACCCGGAAGCTCGATGAGCTGTCTGTGTGTTGTCGTGTGCCGTCCTTTGGAATCCGTCTCCCTGATCCCCGAGGTTTTCATGATCTCTTTTCCTGCGACGGCATTTACCAGAGTGGATTTCCCCACACCGGATGAGCCGAGAAGAACGATTGTCTTTCCCTCTTTAAAATACTGTTTAAGCTCCTGTAAACCGATGTTGTATAAGGCACTGATTGCGTGCACCCTTACCTTATCCGAAAGCTTTTTTATCTCTTCCACATAGCTATCCACATCGTTACACAGATCAGATTTTGTTAACACCACGACCGGGATTGCACCGGTTTCCAAGGTATGCCCCACATATCTTGCAATTCGATTGTGGTTAAAATTTCCATTGAGAGAAGTGACGATAAAGACATAGTCAAAATTTGCGACCATTACCTGCTCAAGCATGGTCTTGACATAACCTATCGCATGACCAGACTGATCCGGGCGTCTTAACACATTTTTTCTCTCACATACGGAGGAAATCATAGAATCCCCGATCGGATTATAGATAAAATGCACATAATCGCCCACGACAGGCCAGATAGCATTATCCTTATTGCCATAGCTTCCCTTTAGCTTTGCTTTAAGCTCCTCACACTCATAACGGATGAAAAACGTATTTTTTTGAATCTCACAGATTCGTCCTATTTTTTCCTGATTCATTTCAAATCTCCATTTTAATTAGTGCCTGCTGATTAGGTAGCAAGCGCTTGATTTTGCTGACTTTTACCCCATTTTCTGCT
>CALZEZ010000301.1 GCA_945643825.1 uncultured Lachnospiraceae bacterium | reverse complement strand
GATGCGTGATAGAAAAGTAAGAAAATGTAGTTTTGAAAAAATTATAATTGAGGTAAGAGAAAAACTGGAAATGGCGCCGGAGGGGACGATTAGAATTCTGGAGCGAGGGAATGAGCATCAATATTATCATCGAACAGAAAAAACAGATACACAGGGTAGATACATAAGAAAATCAGAGAAAGGTTTGATAAAAGCATTAGTAGAGAAAAACTATCTACAGAAATTGGAAAAGGAATTAGTCAGAGAAATAGATATTCTTTATTCAGTAATTCAATCCTATCACCCAGACCAGATAGACAAGATATATGAGGGATTACATAGAAACCGAAAGACTCTGGTTACACCTGTTCGATACCCCGATGCTGAATATGTAAATAAATGGGAAAGTTATGAGTATGAGAAAAAAGGATTTCCCGAGGATTATCCGGAATTCTACTCAGATCGAGGGGAAAGGGTACGTTCGAAGTCAGAGATAATTATTGCAAACAAGCTGTTACGAATGAAGGTTCCGTATCGGTATGAATGCCCGGTGCGAATGTTTGATGGGAAGATGGTTCATCCGGATTTTATATGTCTGAACGTGAGAACACGAAAAGAATATGTGTGGGAACATTTCGGCATGATGGATGATAAGGACTATGCAAATCAGGCAATCAGTAAGATAGATCGTTATTCAAAATCTGGCTTCTGGTTAGGCGTTAATATGATTGCCACATTCGAGTCAACAGAAAGACCAATCAACGTTTATAATTTGAAAAGGATAATTGAGCAGTATTTACTATAAGCAAACTATGCTATAATAAGGCAGATGGCTTATTCACTGGTTACAGGGAGGAGATCAATGGCTGCGATAGAAGTAATTGACCTGAATTTCTCATATGGAAGGAATAAGATTCTAAATAAATTATCGCTTGTCGGACAGGCTGGTCAATGTGTTGGCATTGTTGGCAGAAATGGCTGCGGCAAGTCCACACTTCTTAGCATCCTGGCAGGCATGAGAAAACCGGCAGCAGGCGACATTGTCCTACAGGGGGAGAATGCGTGCAAGAATCCCAGACTCTTTCGGGAGAGAACCGGCTTCGTCCCACAGGAGAATACGCTCTTTGATGAATTGACCGTGTTGGATAATCTGAAATTATGGTATCTGGACAGTAAAGTGTTAAAACAGGAATTAGCCAATGGACAGCTTGCAAGACTCGGACTTGCTCCGCTTGTTCACAAACCGATAAAGAAGCTTTCCGGAGGGCAGAAAAAGCGCGTAAGCATAGCATGTGCGCTCGCAGCAAATCCGGGGATTCTCATTCTTGATGAGCCGGGAGCTGCGTTGGATCTGGAAGCCAAAGCCGGGATCATGTCTTATCTGGAAGAATATAAAGCACAGGGAGGGTGTGTTATTCTCACTTCACATGAAGAACAGGAACTGAACCTTTGCAATCATTTGTATATTCTAAAGGAGGGTACACTTCATGAAACGGATGCGTCGCTTCGGGGCGAAGCGTTGGTGTGTAAGTTCTAGTTGGTTTACCATCCTGCTGCCTGTTGTGCTGGTAGTCTGTGCGTGTTTTATAGTGTGGTATTGGCGCCAGCCAAGGGTACGTGTGATGACAGGAATTCGCTATCTGTGTGATGAGACTGCCCAAAATGAAGCATCCTTCTTATATGGATTGGATGCGTCCAAGCATCTGAAACAGTATATAAATGAGAACTGTGAGATGACAGGTAATATTCGCATTAGTGGTATGGAGGAGCGAAACATCACTGTTAATGGAGATTATGTACTGCGCAGGGACCTGGAAAACCAGAAAGCGGATTTGTCCATGAGAGTCTCCGTCCTTCGTATTCCTATTTGCGAGGTGGAGGGATATGCTGATTCTGAAAAACTCTATTTCTTTGTAGAAGATTATCAGGAAGAAGGAATAGCGATTGAAAATCCCATTCCGCTGTTTGAAAGGATTACCACTCTTGAGGATATCTATGGTCAGTCAATGGCAGATCTTTTCGGATCAGAGTACAAGAATTCCTGGTTTAAAAAGCATCGCATTGAAATTCAAATCGCAGAAGAAGGAAAGGGCGAGAATGACATGGAGAGCTTTCGCGTGCAGATTCCCTGTGACGTTGAGCCATTGTCCTGTAGAGTTCTTCTGACGAAGAAAAACAGGGTGAAAGAGATAGAAATCATAGACTCTGGGATGATTATAAGACTGTATGGTGACAATCTGGATACATTCGAAATGATACAGAATGACAATACAACTATAAAAGTGATAAAATCGATGCCTGAAAATGAGTACAACTTGACATTGACTGGTGTAGCAGGTGGCGAACCCTGTCAAATACAGGGAAAAATGAAAATAGAGTATGATACGCAGCTGGAGGAATATCAAATCATTCTGGATGATGTGCAATGGATTCATAACGAAAAAAAGCGATTGCAGATTGATATGAAGGCGAAACTTCGAAAACAACAAGAGGAGATTGACTGGCCACAGGATCTGGAGCAGACAACTTTTGTAGAGCCAGAGGAGCTGTTACAGTTATCACAAGGAGTGCTGAAGTAAAAGGGAAAGGAGAACGTTTCATGAAAGTGAGATATCAATATCTGAAAATAACCATGAAGCGTAGCCTTTGCTCTCTTCCTGCGCAGCTTCTCGTGGCTGCTATACTGATTGGTCTTGCGTCAGGGCTGTTATTACTCTCGAATAGATTTTTCTATCAGGATTCGCTTTACAAGCGGCAGCAGGTTGGTGTCGTGTGGGAAGAACAGCAACAGATGACTGATTTGGTCATGCATTTTGTTCAGGAAATGGATTCTGTCGATGCGGCCTGTGAATTGATAGTGATGGATCGGCAGCAGGCTTTTCGTGCGCTGGAGCAGGGCGATGTTATTGCCGTTATGGTTGTTCCGGCAAGTGTACTGGAAGACATTCTCGATGGTACGAATACCCCGGTACAG
>CALZEZ010000300.1 GCA_945643825.1 uncultured Lachnospiraceae bacterium | reverse complement strand
TCTACTGAGAAACGGGCAAACGCTTCTCCAAGAAAAGAAGAATCTACTCCCGGGTAGACTTTGTCAAGCAATTCGTTACAAAGTGCTTTGTTACTGAAATTGCATTTTCCATTTCCGGTAGCATACAGCTTTTTTCCGATTTTATCATTCGTATCAAAACAGGTAACACTTGCACCATTACGTGCCGCTGTTATTGCAGCCATAATACCTGATGCACCTGTACCAATTACTGCTATCCTCATATTCACTTTAACCTCATCTAACTAGTATAGGATTCCAGAAAATCATATAATTGCTTTTTCCCATGTATGACTTTACCGGATAGAAGCTCCTGCTTAAGCTGTTCGGGCAGGGAAGGAACATAAATGGTTGTCAGATCATATTTTTCCATCCGTTCTTCTGTATAAATCACTATATAATGATTCTCCACAACAAGAAGAAAGGACTCCTCCTCTTCGACCGATTTGTAGCTTTTGTGTATGGTAACTTCTTTTGGAGAAAAGGAAGTTACCTCCAAAGAAAGAAAGCCCTTTTCCAATTCACATAATGGCGGAGACATATTATACTGCTGCATAACCTGTACAAATTCATCCCGATTCATACCAATGTACTGGACGGGCAATGTCTGGTAATAGGTGGTGGTATACTCTGGATCCTTCTGTTCTATTATTTTATATCGGGTATCAGCATTAATACATCTCTTCTGCGAGATTACTTCTGCGGGACTATCAATTACAATAGCATTTTCAGTATCCGGATAGGATGCTCGAAATCCGGGATAGAAAAAATTCTGACCGATAATTCCTATCCAGGCACCCGATACAAAAATCAATATATTCAGTAAAAAAAAGCTGATACCCTTTAAGAATTTCATTTTATCGACTCCCTGTTTGTAAGTATCAGCTATTTTAATGAACTTTATTCTATAAAATTATAGATATCCTGTGATTCGTCCGATGATTCGAATCAGGAAAATGCCTGAGAATTTTCTGACCTCCCGCATGGATATATTGTGCAAAAGAACCGTTAACAGCGATTGAATCAGATATCCTATTGTCATTCCGATAAAGAATAGTGCTGTATCACTAAGTATGGTACTAAAAACCTTAGAAAATCCCAGTACAACTAATCCGCTTAATGCAGATATAATGATGGGGAAAAGAAGGCTTTTTATCAGTTCCTCATTCATACCAAGCCTGCGGTTTAAGAGGAACGCGGTAGCTAACGTAATCAACACAAAAAATAGTAGCCATGATATGGATAACGCGTAGATTGAAGTCGGTTCTTCCGAGTCAAACATGGCAATAAAGGAGATTATTGCAATAATAAGAGAACCAAGCATTGTCAGGTTACTCTCTGTGAGAAAACCAATCTCTCGGCATAAATCAATTTGATAGATTGCAATACTCCCAAAATAAATGCTGATTCCAATAATCATTACATTTGGAATCCAGATTGTTCCATCTGCACCGGTTAAAAAGCCACAGAGATGCTTCGCCAGTACACAAATGAAAACAGCGGTAGGAAGAGCTGTTAACCCCAGATTATGCCTTGTGTCCAGAATGGAATCATTCAACCGGTTATAGTCTTCCTTGCGATATAAACCGGCTCCTTCAAAAATCGGACGCACACAGATACATTCAAAAACAGCAAGTAAAAACAATCCACAAAGAAAACAACAGCAGATGAGAGCTCCATATTGACTAATCCGCTCAATCACCCCCGTAGTCTGATCGGCTTTAAGCCAGATAAACAGAAACTGTAAAGGAAAAAGTGCACCCAGGGCAATATTACGTGGTAAATGTGTAAATAGGCTTGTGGTAAAAATCCTTGCTGCTAGGGCACTTGATTCAATCACTCTGGTGTCTGTTCGCCGCGACGTAGCGGATAATTGTCTGCCAACCATGTGATAAATAATCAAATTGGCGATGAAGCTTAAGAGTGCTGACACGGAAAATGAAATTGACAATGCAATTCCATCATATAAGTGCTGATAGGAATAGCTCCGTAATAAAGTAGAAACATGATTACCGGTGTCCCTTAATAGGATACGGAATAATTGTGTCAGAAGGACAAACAGAAGCAAATGAATAATTCTGCCTAAATAGGAAGCAAACCCGTTTCCTGCACAAAAACCTTCCACTACACTGTTTACCAGAATGAAAAACAATCCGGGAATAATCAGTAAAAAGGGAAAGAGAAACATTGGTTCCTTCATGATATAGAGGCAGAGAATCTCTGACATAGCAAACAGCATAACGGTGATAATGAGTGCGACCAACACGCAGCAGAAAAAGCCTGTTCGTTTTATCGTCTGTGCATTACGATATTGTTCTTTTCGCATTCTTGCATAGATCAGCTTGCTCATGGAAACATAAAAGGAAGGTCCTAATATTTCATAGACAAACCAAATGGTGATGATGGAAAAGGAAAGATATCCGACACATTCCATTCCCATTTGTATTGATAATAGAATACCTGCAAGAGCCCACAGCATACGAGCTATATTCTGCCCCATGGTTATTCTTGCATTTCCCTTTAGTGATTTTCTGTTCATAAGAGAGTTCCTCTTTCTAATCTCTGGAAATATGGAGAGTATTCATGATGATACGCTGTTTTTCTTCCATAACGGCTGCTTCCTCGGATACCATATGATCATATCCGCATAAATGAAGCATGCTATGTGCTATGAGAAAAGCAAATTCTCTTTTTTCACTGTGTCCGAAATCCAAAGCCTGTTCTTTAATCTTATCTGCACACAGGATAATATCTCCAAGAATTAATTCTCCACTGTCTGGATCAAAATAATCCTCACTCGACTTTTCAACAATGGAAAAATCAGAAACGGCTTCAAAGGAAATATTTGGAAAGGACAAAACATCCGTCGGATTGTCAACCTGTCGGTAGGTACGGTTGAATTCCCATATACCATTCAGATCAGTTAGTAAAACATTA
>CALZEZ010000299.1 GCA_945643825.1 uncultured Lachnospiraceae bacterium | reverse complement strand
CCGCAGTCATTTAATGACACGAATGCGGACGGAATCGGAGATTTTGAAGGAATCATCGAGAAGCTGGACTATATTAAGGAGCTTGGGGCCAATGCTCTGTGGATCAACCCCTGCTTCTTATCTCAGTTCCATGATGCCGGCTATGATGTGGAGGATTATTATACCGTTGCACCCAGATACGGAACGAACGAGGATCTGGTGCGCTTGTTCAAGGAGGCACATAAGAGAGACATGCATGTCCTTCTCGATCTCGTTCCGGGACATACCGCGATTGAGCATAAGTGGTTTAAGGAGTCACTCAAGCCGGAGCGCAATGAATATACGGACCGCTATATCTGGACCGATGATGTCTGGACCGAGACACCGTCCAACATGCGCTTCCTGCAGGGTCTTTCCGATCGAAACGGAGCGGTTGCTCTCAATTTCTTCGCGACACAGCCGGCACTAAACTATGGCTTCTATCAGCCGGATCCGGAGAAAAAGTGGCAGCAGTCCATGGATGCTCCGGGACCGAGAGCCACAAGAGAGGAGATCAAAAACATCATCCGCTTCTGGCTGAAGGCCGGTGCGGACGGCTTCCGTGTGGACATGGCAGGCTCTCTTGTAAAGGGAGACGACGAGCAGTCCCATGGTACGATCGCGCTCTGGCAGGAGCTTCGCGCTTTTCTTGACGAGGAATTCCCGGAGGCAGGCTTTGTATCGGAATGGGGTGAGCCGGACAAATCGTTAGCAGGCGGCTTCCACATGGATTTCCTGCTGCATTTTGGTCCCTCGCACTACAACGATCTGTTCCGCTGCGAGGAGCCGTATTTCTCCTCGAGAGGCAAGGGTAATAAAAAGGATTTCCTGGAGACCTATATCCGCAATTATGAGAAAACAGGCGGCAACGGTCTCATCTGTATCCCCTCCGGCAATCACGACATGGATCGTCTGGCGAGATACCTGACACCGGATGAGCAAAAGATCGCGTTTGCGTTCCTTCTGTCCATGCCGGGTGCACCGTTCATCTATTACGGCGACGAGATCGGCATGCGTTATGTGGAAAATCTCGTATCGGTGGAGGGCGGCTACAATCGTACCGGCTCCAGATCCCCGATGCAGTGGGATAAATCCGTCAATGCAGGCTTCTCCACGGCAAGCCCGGATAAGCTCTATGTGGCACTTGATCCTTCCGATGACAGACCCGATGTGGAAAGTCAGATGGCAGACCCCGATTCTCTTTATCATCAGGTCAAGGCGCTGATTGATCTCAGAAAACAGCATAAGGCATTGCAGAACACAGCGAAGATCCGCTTCCTCGACACCGAGGAATATCCGCTTGTCTATGAGCGCTACTGTGAGGAGGAGAGAATGCTTGTCATCATTAATCCGTCTGCCAAGGCCTGCGTGATCTCCACACCGAATACACCGGGAGAGCTGATTTACCGTGTGGGCGGCAGTGCAAAGGCAGAAGGCAACGCGGTGCACGTGGATGCTGCAACAGCAGTTTTTATGAAATACTAGAAAGGGATGTGGAAATATGGAATCCGTTATTTCATTGATCGTTGGTATCTTTTGGATCTCTTTGATTGTGAAATTCTTTAAGGGTGCAGGCTGGAAGGTCGATAAACGAAGCAAGGTAGAAAGACAGCGGGAAATCGAGCACGCCTTTTCGCAGGCAGCAAAACCCATACCGGCATCCCAAAGGCAGCAGGAAAGGTCCGTAGCAGCACCGAAGAAGCAGCAGGAAAAGCCCCATGTGCATGCAGGAGAGACCACCGGCTATCTGCACGAAAAGGCGATCTTGGATCAAAGAGAGCATGAGATAGAGGAGCGCGAGACCAGGAGAAGGTTAGCTGAGAGATCGAAAGGTATGATCCCGGCAACGAGGCTGTATCTCGGTGATCCGGTTCCGAATAACTGCAGATGCGTGGTATGCAGCTACTGCGCAGCAGAGAACCTGATTCCGTATGCCTCCGATAAGGAATACTGCTGCTATTTCTGCAGGGAGGCTTTATAACATGCGTTTTCCGGCAAATAATACATACTGTAATAAGCAGGGACGAATCGTCTGGCACGGCGATACCGCTTATCTCGGATACTCAGCAAGCAGCGTCGAAATTCGCTTTGTTGGACGCAAAGCGGTGGCATGCCTGTGGAGTGACCCGGATTCGTATGAGGACAATCTGCAGGCACAGGTGGCAGTCTTTGTAAATGACGAAGACGAACCATACAAGCGCTTTACCCTTAAGCAGGGCGAGCGGGAATATGTTCTGTACGAGTCGCCGGAGGAAAAGGAAGTGACACTTCGGCTTGTGAAATATTCCGAAACCGCCTTCGCGGGCTGTGGCGTGAAGTACTTTGAGATTGACACAGACAGGCTGCTTGCACCACCGCCACTTCCCGAGCGTAAAATAGAGATCATCGGAGATTCCATTACCTGCGGATACGGTGTCGAGGCGGCAAGTGAGCTCATAACCTTTGATACACGCACCGAGAACCCGATGAAATCCTATTCCATGCTTACCGCCAGGGCACTGCAGGCACAGGTTCAGCTTGTGAGCTTCAGCGGAAACGGGATTATCTCCCACTATGTCGAGGAGACGGCGACGCAGCCACGGGACGAGATTCTCATGCCGCTTTTGTACGACTACACCGATCCTGCTTCAAGCGCGAGGTTAAGCGGACAGGAGCTCACGGATGCCCATGCGGACAGCTGGGAGAAATGGGACTTTTCAAATTATGTGCCGCAGCTGATTCTGATCAATCTCGGAACCAACGACGGCAGTTGGTGCAAGGCTGAGAAGGATCGCAAGGAAAGCTTCCGGGATAAATATTGGTTATTCCTAGAGCAGGTCAGGGCACGCAATCCGCAGGCAAAAATCCTTTGCATGCTTGGCACGATGGATCAGAGACTGGTTGACCAGGTAGAGGAAGCGGTGCAGAGCTTTAGGAAAAGACACCCGGACGATGAGACC
>CALZEZ010000298.1 GCA_945643825.1 uncultured Lachnospiraceae bacterium | reverse complement strand
GAAAGCGTTGGCTTTAAGCTTTATGATGAAAAGAAGAACGACTCGGAAAGTAAACATGCCGGTGACTATTTATATTATGAAATGATTCTCTAAAAGCGAGGCGAGGTTATGATAACAGATACATTTGATAATCACACAGAAGAAATTATCAAGGTTTGGAAGAATGAGGAAGCAAAGAAAGTAGATGCATGCATCGTCACCTTTTCGCATGAAATCCTGAAATACGTCTTAGCAAGCTTTGAATGTACGCTTATTGGGAATCTGTATTCCTCCAATGGAGCTAATCCGGTTTACGGATTTGCATACGAAGACAGACAGTTCGCTGTCTATATGTCGTATGTCGGTGCCCCCGGGTGCGTTGCCGATATGGAGGATACGTTGTCCTTGATTCAAACGGACAAATATGTGGTATTCGGAGGTGCAGGGTGCCTGAATAAGGAGATTGCCAGGGGAAGGGTGATGGTTCCGACAGAAGCTTACAGAGATGAGGGAACCAGCTATCACTATACGGAGGCATCCGATTACATCACAGTAAAAAATGCGGAGGTTGTTGCTAAATTCATGGAATCTGCCGGACTTCCGTATATAAAGGGAAGGACATGGACAACAGATGCTGTCCATAGAGAAACTCGCGGAAACTTTGAAAAGCGAAAAGCGGAGGGCTGCATCAGCGTGGAGATGGAATGTGCTGCGGTGCAGGCGATGTGTGACTATCGTGGATTAAATGCCTATTTCTTCTTTACCTGCGGGGATTTGCTGGATGCACCGGAGTGGGATGCCAGAAGGAAGAAGAATCAGGTTAAGGATACCCAGCATGATCCGGGACACTTTGACATTGCACTGGAATTAGCCAGATATATTTGTTAGGGGGAATTTTTCATGCGAGTGCTTCTGTTATTAAATCTAATTATTCCTTTTGTGATGATTGTGGTTGGATATCAGTTAAAAAGGAAACCTGCAACAGATATGACCAAGGGAAATGGATATTCGACTCCTGTTTCCAGAAAGTCCATTGAGAATTGGAACTATGCACAGAAGATAGCACCGAATATCTTCATCTTCTTTGGAAAAGTGTTACTGGTAATCGAGATTGTGTTTAGCGCCATAATGGCAGTACTTGATTTTGGGATAATAGGTGTCAGCATTGGAAATATCATTGGATTTGGTGTGATGATTGCGGCATTTATTTACACGGACAAAAAAATAGAACAAAGAATTTAATAGACCCAATCAGTCAATCCAAACCGGGAAAAATCTTTGATGGATCACTCCTGAGAAGCGTAGATAACAGCATATGACACAAGCGTCAGCGGAAAAGAGGTAGTATGATTCGAGGTCTTGCAGAGACTGTAAAAGCAATACAAAAGAAAGAGATAAGCTGTGAGAAGCTGTGCAGCTTCTATTTGGAAAGAATCCGGGAAGTGGGACTGCGCGATGGACTTAACTGTGTGTTGACGATAAACGAGAATGCCCTCGAAGAAGCACGAGCCATCGATGCAATGGATCAGGATGAGTTGCCGTTGTGCGGACTGACTGTTCTGGTCAAGGATAATATTGATGTGAAAGGGATGCCTACGACGGCAGGAAGTATAGCCCTAAAGGATAATATTGCAAAGGAAGACGCTGACATCATAAGGATGCTTCGGGATAAAGGTGCAGTTATTCTTGGCAAAACAAATATGACCGAGTTTGCCAACTTTCTTACGCAGGACATGCCAAACGGATATAGTTCCCTCGGGGGACAGGTAGTCAGCGCTTATGGCAGAGAAAAAGACCCAAGTGGGTCGAGTAGTGGCTCTGCTGTTGCCATGTGTGCAAGACTGTGTTCCTTTTCAGTTGGAACAGACACCTCCTTTTCCGTAGTCGGATGTGCGACAGAGAATGGTGTCGTGGGTTTTAAGCCGGCAGCTGGCAGGTTGTCATCAAAGGGCATTATCCCGATTACACAATATTTTGACAGTGTAGGCTTTTTCACGGCATCCGTAGAAGATATGCTTTATTTATATGAAGCAATTTTAGAGGATGAGACTATAATGTCTGCGCGAAAGAGACGCCTTCTGGTAAACGACTTTAATAAGCAAATGGTTTCAATAGACCAGTTAGGACGCTATGAAAGCACACTCAGTAAGCTTTCAGATTCGGGATACGAGATAGATCACACAGCAGGGGAAAACACCTCCAAGCTGAAAGAACTGATGACAAGATGTTTTGCACTGGAGCTGCAAGCTTATCTTGCGGATCATGGAAGTAATCAGACAATTGAAACTATTATTGATACGTATAAACAGGATATGGAAAGATATGCACCCTATGGAATTGAGTATTTGGAAAAATCAAATGAATATCGACTCAGTCCTGCAAATGGTGAAGCAATCAAAAAAATTTGTGAGGATATGGAAGCAAAGAGGAAGACCGTTCTGGAAGAATTGGAGGATTATGATGCATGTCTTATGACAGGGCCTACCTGTATGATGCATTATGTAAGAATTCCATCCATTTCGATTCCGTTTGCGATTGACGAGAGTGATGGACTCCCCCGCAGTATGATTTTGTATGCCAAGAATGAGAATTGCTTGCTTGATTTTGCAAGAGTGATAAAGGAGCTGAAAACGTATGAAGAATAAGACAATCAGAAACAGTATACTAATATTTCTAATATGTCTGCTGGTGCACGGTATAGAGGTGCTATTCATTCGAACGGACGAAACCTTTATTGCGGAGTGCTTTATTAATAAAGTGTTCGGAATCGTCGTATTATATGTCGTTCTTAAGATGCTGAAATGGCATTGGCGTGACATTGGATTTGTTAAGTCCAAATTATTGAGTAACATAGGGAAAGGCTTTGTACTTTGTCTGGTGTTCTACTCGATTGCGTTTGCAATTGAATTTTTAATTTTATTCCTGCAGGGAACCCCTGGACATATGGAGTTTTTTGTCACAGGCTTTTCACTAACAGGAAAC
>CALZEZ010000297.1 GCA_945643825.1 uncultured Lachnospiraceae bacterium | reverse complement strand
ACAGACGGCTTATATGTAGTTGATGCAAACGAGACAAAAGAAAAAATATTGGATACCCAATCTATCTTTGCGAAAAACCAGCGCTCCAACGATGCTAAGAGCGATCCGAGAGGGCGACTGTTCTTCGGATCGTCAGTCTATATCGACGGAGACGACCCCGGTGGAAATCTGTTTTGCTATGACAATGGAAAGGTTAGCATCAGAGAACACAACACACGGATTTCAAATGGGCTGGCATGGTCGAAGGATGAAACCAGATTCTTTTTCTCTGATTCCCTTTATCATTGCATCTTCGTCTACGACTATGACGTGGAAAGCGGAAATATCGCAAACCGAAGGGTATTATGCGAGATCACAGACGGCGTTCCGGATGGCATGTGCATTGATGATCAGGACAATCTGTGGATTGCTGTCTGGGGTGGAAGCCGGATTGAGCATCGCGATTCGAAAACCGGCGAGCTTTTAGGAGTCGTCAATGTTCCCGCGGAACATACCTCCTCCTGCTGCTTCTATGGCGAAAATAACGACATGCTTTTTATCACCAGCTCCGGCGATGGCCTGTATGGAGCTCACGACGGCTGTGTTTTTTCCTGCCAGGTGGACGCACACGGAGCAGGGACGGATTACTGCAAAGGGAATCAATTTGATGTATATAAGAGAAACCTGCAGGAGGCGTTTGAAAAATACACTGCAGCGTATGATTTATCAGACCCAAAGATTAAGCTGAAGGTTGACCACACCTATCGTGTGGCTGGGATGTGTGAAGAAATCGCCCGGAGTCTTTCCCTGTCTGAGGAGGATGTGACCTTTGCATGGACCTGCGGTATGCTGCATGATATCGGCAGATTCGAGCAGGTGAGAAGATACGGAACCTTCATGGATGCCAAATCCATTGATCATGCGCAGTTTGGTGCAGACCTTCTGTTTAAGGAGGGATTGATCAGACAGATGCTTGGAAGCTATGTAGAAGCCTGGTCGTTGGAGCTTATCGAGAAGACGATTCGGGTTCATAATGTATTCTGTTTGCCGCAGACCCTGTCTGATCGTGAGAAGCTTTTTGCAGATATTCTCAGAGATGCAGATAAAATAGACATCCTTCGGGTCAACTGTGAGACACCACCTGAGGAGGTTTACAATGTTTCCACATGGGAGCTTAGAAATTCTAAGGTTTCAGAGAAAGCCAGGGAAGCTTTCAAGGAGAGAAGATGCGCCAGGCGCGATGACAAAATGTCGGCTGTGGATTATCTTGTGGGACATGTCTGCCTTGTCTTCGAGCTGGTCTTTTCCAGAAGCAAAGAATTAGTGCGCGAGCAGGGATATTTATTCGAATTGCTGAACTTCTCCTCGGATAACGAGGAAACCTGCAAATGGTTTGCGTATATGCGGGAGGAAATGACTACTTTCTAACAAACCAGACATCCAGATCGACAGGAGTGCGTACGCCGTCAACCTTCCCGGTTTCGCTGTATTGCCAGAATGTGAAGTCATAGGGAGTCTGCGGGGAAAGCTCATAGTCGGCATACCACTTTGGATACTGCTCCACCCTGGACATATCGAAGAAATCAGCCTCCCAGATCATATTGCTGTAAATCATGGGTTCATAGCCGGCTGACTTGATTCGCTCACAAAATGCAATTGTGTTGAGCGTAGCCTGTTCTCCTGTCAGGTTATCCGTTCTGGCTTCATCATCCCGGATGGTTTCAGGATCATAGGTAACCGGCAATTCAATCTGTTTGTCCTTCAAAATGTTAATAACATAGTCGGCCTCCTCGACAGCTTCCTCCTCCGATATTGCCTGCGAGAAAATGTATACACCGACATCCATACCTGCCGCATGTGCCCCGTCAATATACCCGGCAAACTCTTTATCTTCGCAGAGGTTCCCTGCCTTTCCATAGCCTCTGTAAGCACACCTCAGAATAACAAAATCATAGCCGGCAGCCTTAACTTTTTCCCAGTCGATTTTGCCCTGGTGGTGCGACACATCGATTCCGTGACGAATCGTGTATATGCCATCGTCATAGCTGATATTCTGCCCATCATTCTCCAACTTTGAAAAATCATAGGGATGCATGTTCAAGCCGGCATGAATGATTGTATCATGCCATTCACCCAGTGCATCCACATAATGAAGGTTGTAGTCCGCCGGGGGAGCGTTGTTTTTTATTGATGACGCTGCTCCTTCCTCTGCTTCATCTGACACGGCTACTGTCTCCTCGGTATCTTCGATCAATTCTTCTGACATGATGTTTGCTGTTTCGTCTGTTACTTCTTCCCACACTTCAACCGCCGCCTCTGTTTCGGACAGTTCACCAGCTGCATTTCGATCCGATACATCAGAGCCGCATGCCGCAACGAATAATCCCAATAATATAGTTGTTGTAAATAACACTTTTTTTCTCATAGGAATAACCACTCTCTTCATGATCTGTTCTTTTTAGATATACAGACTTATTGTACCAAATTCCACGGTTTTCTGCTGCAAAAGGCAAAAGTTCTGATACAGTTCTCGGGAATCCTGTTTACTTTTACGATGGGAACCTATTGGATTGGTATCTGGAAAAAGAAAAGAAAAAGCCAATAAAAGGGAGGATGCCAGGCAAAGCTTTCTTTGCCTGGCATTTATTATGAAAAAGTTTATTTGAAAAGCATTGTTGAAATCATTTGTTTGCTTCGATGATATTAGTATATGGAACAAAAATGGCGAAAGATTGTTTTTCACGTGAAGAAACTGCAAATAATTTGTGAATAAATTGTAAACAAAAGTCCGATGAGAAAACCCATCGGACTCAGCGAGCATACAAAAACCGCCCCAATTGTTGCTTTGGAACTTTCCGAACGAGTATTGCTCTCATAGTCCCAAAAAAGAGGCGATTCGAAGTTTTTTGGAACTGACAGAACATCTTCTTCGCTCATAGTCCCAAAAAAGAGGCGATTCGAAGTTTTTTGGAACTGACAGAACATCT
>CALZEZ010000296.1 GCA_945643825.1 uncultured Lachnospiraceae bacterium | reverse complement strand
ATCCTGGTTGCCGGCAATATCACCAGGTTCCTTCCCTATGCGGATCAGGAAGCAGGCTTTGAAGCGGCATATCGCTCCTACATGTTCAGCACACTGGCAGATGGTGCCATTGTCAATCTAATAGGAATTGTACTCTTCTATTTCATCACGCACCTTATTCTTTCGCGTAAACTGAATCTGAACTAATGTTATGGAAAAAGGGTTATGTCCTCACGACATAACCCTTTTACAAACATCAGAAATACAGCATTTCTCACAATAAGGCTTCGTACGAGCCGTGCAGACAGCCCTGCCATGCTCCACAAGCCTGTGGCAAAAGCTATTTCCCTCCTCCTGTGGAATCAGCTTCCACAACGCCATCTCCACCTTCTTCGGATCCTTAATACCATCTACGAGTCCCATCCGGTTTACCAGTCTGATACAGTGCGTGTCCGTCACAATCGCAGGCTTTCCGAATACATCTCCCATAATCAGATTGGCACTTTTGCGTCCTACTCCCGGCAGCTCTAACAGTCTGTCAAAATCATCCGGCACCTGATCGTGATAGGTCTCATGCAATACCTTCATACAGGCATTGATATCCTTTGCCTTGGAATGTCCCAGACCACAGGGCTTCACGATCTCCTCAATTTCCTCTACCGTAGCCTCTGCCAGCGCCTGCACGCTAGGAAACCTTGCATACAGCTGTTGGACCACAACGTTGACTCTCGCATCCGTACACTGTGCCGCAAGCCGCACACTCACCAGAAGCTTCCATGCTTCATTATATTCTAAGGAGCAGTCTGCATCCGGATATTCCCTGGCAAGACGTGCTATGATTTCAGCTGCCCGTTGTTTTTTCGTCATCTTTTGATTCTGTCCTCTCCTCGCGGCGTCTGCGAAGCTCCTCCACATTGTCCGCGACCTTATCCTTAGACAAAGGATACAGGAAAACAAGCGTAATTGCAATCAAAAGAAAAAGTATTCCCGGCAGAAAGGTAATCAGATAATAAATCGCATCCCTGACGCTCTGCGTCTGAACTACTGCCAGCTCATTATACCCGATTGCGGTCAGAGCCCAGCCGGAGACTCCCCCGGCTAAGGCCTGTCCAAGCTTGCGCGAAAACGAATAAATCCCATAAATCGTGCCATCGTCGCGATTGTGACTGCGAACCTCATGATCATCAATCACATCCGTTACCATCGCATAGCACTGCATTGCAAAGAAATTGTACCCAAGCATTGCCAGAAACGCCAGGACAATATACCAAATAACTCCCTGAATATGAAGCAGTCCCATTACACAGTACATGACACCGGAAAAAATGCAGCCGGCGATTCCGACCTCCTTCTTACCAAATCTCTCTGCAAGCTTTGTGGACGTCAGCGCCAGGATCAAAGCTGCCGGGAGTGTCAGAACAGAAAACAGGGAAAGAGCCCCTGCGTTATTGAAATAGTCGGCAAAAAGATACGTACTTAACCCCTGCGACAGCAGACTCGCCAGAAGAAACAAAAGGGCAGATACGATGACACCGAGCATGGATCGGTTCATAAATACTGCCTTTAGGGATCTTTGCAGAGATGAAACGCCTCTTTCCGCTTTCTTTATGTCCGTTTTCACCCGCTCCGTTGTCAAAAACAGGCAGAGCAGATAACAGACAATCGCACAAAGCGAGAATGCTCCGGCTAACAACGTAAAGTTTCTTGGAACAACAACCGTATTGCCTTCTCCCTCCTTTGCATAGACCACTATGGGAGCAACAACCGATATCAGAATCCCCGCAAGCATTCCTCCCATGGAACGAAACACGGACAGCGATGACCTGTCCGTGGATTTGGATGAAATGACGGATGCCATCGAACCATAAGGTATATTAATCAGAGTATAGCAGACAGACCCCCACAGCAGATACGTTACATACATATAGGCAATTTTGATCGGCATCGGAGCACCTTGCAGTCCTGCCTGATACATCAGAAAGGAGGACAACGCCACCGGTACCATCATGATCTTAAGCCATGGACGAAACCGGTCTCTTGTTCCAATCCGGTATGAATCGATAATGCGTCCCATACCGATATCCGTAAACGCGTCCAAAAAGCGCGCAATCAGAAACATCGTTCCTACAATGGTAGCCGGAACTCCCATTACCTTCGTGTAGAAAACCATGATATACGTGCTTGCAAAGGTGAAGGAAAAATTGTTTCCGACATCGCCAAGCAGATAGCCCAGTTTATCTCTGAATCCAAATGGTCGGGCTTCTTTGTCAAACATCCGACTTACCCTCTCTCTCAATCTGATTCAGCCTCCTGTTCAGTTCAAGAATATCTTCTCTGCCCATAGCGGGAAGTCCTGCCACGCCAAGCATGGAAAGCATACGCTTTACCGTAAATCCCCCAAGCATGTGCATGCCATCCCTACTTGTCAGCATGCTTTCCATGTCAGCGTCTCTCTTGTCCTGTTTTTCGCAAAGCTTCTTCACAGCCTGTGTCAGTACGGACACTGCATCCGGACTTTTCACTATCACCTCCAGCTTATCTAAAACAGAGAGTCGGCCGGGCGGTCTGTCCAGCTCGAACCAGTTGACAACATCTCCGCTCTCCGTCATCCGATAGGATTCGTCCGGCTCATCCACCTTACAGATTCTACTCTGGTCTATGCTATCCCCGGCTCGTGCCTCCAGAATTGTCTCTCCGTCATTTGGCACATTAAAATAAAAGAAATGATCCTCACTTTTCTTCTCCGCCAACAGCTGCCCGTTTCGAAACAGGGCAACCCGTTCCTGATTGGAATATACGGTTACCCTTGTAATCGGCTCCACCCGATTAATATATCGTTTTCCGCAGATATGAACAAAGGGTTCGTCGCTAAGCCACGCTTTATAAGCATAAAAGGCGTCCTTTTTATACTTCCTGTCAAAAGTGACAAGACCCTTATGGTTTCTTCCGTCCTCTCCTCCCTCCGCTCTGGCATCGGCGGCAAAATCAAACATATTCCACACA
>CALZEZ010000295.1 GCA_945643825.1 uncultured Lachnospiraceae bacterium | reverse complement strand
TGTCATAGAAGGATCTGACCACATCCATACAGATACCTGCTTCTGTCGGACTTTTCCTGCAGCAGTTCATCACGCAGCAATGCATCCTCCTCGGCATCCTTTCCAAAACAAAAAAATCCCCTTCTACAGCTGATTCGCTATAGAAAGGGACGCGGTTCACGTGGTGCCACCCTACTTCTCAGTATGAAAAAAGCGGTTATCTCCAATCGGAAATAACCGCCACCAATTCATTCTGACTCAATCGGATACTAACATATCCTCTCCCTGTAACGTAGGATAACGGCATAGACTACTTATCACTGATGTTCGCCCTGCATCTCACAAACCCATTCCCACATGCACTCCATACTGACTTGCACCCCCGTCAGCTCTCTGTGATGTTACACAAGCGGTACTCTTTTTGCTCATCGACTTTATCAATATAAATGAAATATAACACCCCTTGCATATAAATGCAAGCTTTTTTTAATTCATTAACGGAACTCTTCCGGCCTGTGCTACTGCTATGTATGTTTTTCCCTCATTCAGCTCAATCTCGTTGCCGAAATCATCATAGTAATGTGTCACCTCATAATCTGATGACTTGGACCATGTGATATGAATACATTTACCCTTCGTCATATAAAAGCCATCCATTGTATTATCACAGTTTAAAAATGTCAGATATTTACTTCCATTTAAGGTTGCCCACTTTGTATTCTGAATAATAATGTTGGAAAAGGTGAGCTGTTCTCCATTCAATCCATCTGTTTGTGGCTTCCCGTGAATGAATTTGTAATATACTCCCTCTGCCTCATTATATACAAAGGAGCTCTTTGTGTAAGTAAATATCTTTGACAGGTCGATGTTTTTTGCAGGTATCGCACCTGCCCCATATTGCTCTAAAGTATTAACACTCTGAGCAAACCGGAAATGCTTCGCATTATAATATTCGGGTCGAATCGCAAGATTATAACCAAGCTGTGCACTTGCCGCAATAATCCCCTCTGCACTGATATATGCATTATGAGGTGCCTTTCTGTCACTGGTTCTAAAGAAATACCCTGAACCTGGTGCTTTTCCGCCAGTCCCATACTCTGCAACTCCGGACAAATTATTAATATCAGGAGCCGTGATGCGATGCATCATGTAAAATACACCACCAAAATGAATCAGGATCGGATCCCACTCCGTTGCCTCCGGAATATAATACAAACGGCAGCTTCGGATATTACCGATTTTCGGAAGACCAACCCAGTTATCTATCACTGCCATCTGACGGGATATCTCCCCCTCCTCCATAATTTCATAGAGAATCTTTGCATTACTAATCCCATAGGAAGGCTGTGCTGATTTATCCGTTGGCATCATAACCGCAATTGGACGTATGCCTGTCTGTTCCTTTGGAACCCACTCATTGGTATACACGCTTCTCACATATTCCACATCACCAACCATAACGCTCTCGGGCTCAGCCGGCAATTCTTCTGCTTTTGCTGTCATCGTCAATAATGTCACTGCGACAAGCACTGCACTGAACATCGTTGCCAATGCTCTTTTTCCATATCTTTTCATTTTTAGCTCCATTCCTATCCGATAAAAATAACCTTACCCATCTCATCTGTCACAATAGTGCCTCCTTCAAAAGGAAGGTACGTATTCGGAAGCAGCGTTCCTGCTGCGTCAAACAAATACATGTCTTTTCCGATCGTGGTTAATCCGGTCACCATATGACCATCCTCTGCAAAGTATGCAATTCCGATTCCATTGGTTGCAAATGCATTTTTCACCATCGCTCCACTAGTGGTATCATAGTAGAATTTTACTCCTCCCACATCAAGAAGTCCTGTATACATCAGACCATTTGCGTCAAAGAAATAGCTGTTTTCGCCAATATTTACCGCTCCGATACTCATGGCACCAGTTGTCATATCAAAGAAGAAATTACCATTCGGTGTAGGCAGCCACCCCTTCACCATTGCACCGGTAGCCGGATCATAGAAGTATTTTACTCCTGCAATATTGACCCATCCGGTCTGCATGCGTCCATGCTCATCAAAATAAAAATCAAATGCACCTACTTTATTCTGTCCCGTTACTGCATGTCCATCCTCCGCCAGATAATATGTACCGGATTCATCAGAAAACCATCCAAATTGCATATGTCCAAGCGCATCCATATGATATTTCAACCCATTTACAGCAATCCATCCGGTCTGCATCTTATAATTCCGATAGTAGCGGATGTAATTATAGTGGTTAATAAATCCCTCAGGTATGATCAGATTTGAATAATCCTTATACAGATAATCAATATCCACATTTCCGGCAATACCCGGAATTCTTGCGGTATCTGCCTTCTGCCACACACAGACTGCTCCAGGATAATCACATACCGTTGAGTATTGCGCCACCCATTTATCATACGGCACATCTCCAAGACGTGTCAGATACCAGTTTTTACTGGAATACACCATCGGATAATAGCCTGCCGCGTCTATCATAGCGCAAAAGGTCATGACCACCTGTTGCTGTTGCGCCATCGATAGTCCTTTATGTACCTTATCCTCAATATCAATCACCACCGGGAAAGAGATATTGTAATTCTGCAGCCACGCAATAGTTAATGCTGCTTCATTAGCGGCTTCCTCCGGTGTAGTAGCATAGGAATAAACATAAACGCCTGTCTGGATTCCATTCATCAGGGCTGCCTTTATATTATAATCCGCATAGGGATCCATGCCCTTAGAGCTGCCGATCTTGACAAAGGCGAAGCTGACACCGGATGCCTTAACCTGCGCCCAGTCAATCAAGCCCTGATATTTGGATACGTCAATTCCTACCGCAATCGCCTGTTCGGGTGTCACTGCTGCCTGCACACCGGTAAGCGGAGTCATTGCAACGATCATTGCTGTTGCAAGCGCTGTCATTCCCTTAATAAGTCTTCTAAACCGAATCATTCGTTAATCTCTCCATTCTTTTGTTTTGCCTTGATTCAGTTCAATT
>CALZEZ010000294.1 GCA_945643825.1 uncultured Lachnospiraceae bacterium | reverse complement strand
AACACACAAATCAATCCAAACACAATCCAACCACATCAAAATAATACCCAACAAATTTATATTGATCGATTACAATAAAAGCTAAGCTCGCCGCGACGAGGTGATGTTATAGCGTTTTTACCAAACGGAAATCAGAATTCGCATTATTATATTAAGAGGGTCGTGGGTCTTCCGGGAGAATCCGTGCAGATTCGGGATGGAAAGCTTTATATTGATGGCTTATTATTAGATGAAGGCGGCGACTTTGATAAGATGGCAGATGGTGGAATTGCATCAAATGAGATTATATTAGAAAATGATGAATTCTTTGTTCTGGGAGATAATCGAAATAACAGTGAGGATAGTCGATCTGCCAACATCGGAGTTGTAAAAACGGATTATATTGTTGGAAAATGCTGGTTTCATCTTGGAAGCACGGAAGCAGGAATGGATTTTATCAAGAATAATTATTAGGAGTTTGAAACATGAATTATCAATGGTATCCGGGACATATGACAAAGGCAATGCGTTCTATGCAGGAGGATATTAAGCTTGTAGATCTGGTTGTAGAGGTTGTTGATGCACGTATTCCCATAAGTAGTCGTAATCCTGAGATTGATACTCTGGCGGAGAAAAAAGCTAGATTGATTCTATTGAATAAAGCAGATCTTGCCGATAAAATATATAATGATAAATGGTGTACTTATTTTAAAAGAAGTGGCATACAGACGGTACTGATCAATTCGAGAACTGGTGAGGGGCTTAAAGAAATACAGGGAGCTGTTCTTGAAGCCTGCAAGGAAAAAATAGAAAGAGACCGGAAAAGAGGAATCAAGAATCGACCGGTACGCGCTATGGTGGTTGGAATTCCGAATGTGGGGAAATCTACATTTATTAATGCGTGTGCTGGAAGAGCTTGTACCAAGACAGGAAATAAACCAGGTGTGACAAAAGGAAAACAGTGGATCAGACTTGGAAAGAATCTGGAATTGTTAGATACCCCTGGTGTTCTTTGGCCCAAATTTGAGAATCAGGAGATTGGTCGTAATATTGCCTTTATTGGTTCTATGAATGATCAGATCATTCAGCTGGAAGAACTTGCATTAGACCTGATTCGAGTAATAAATGAGAAATACCCAGATCGAATTTCAACGCGCTATTCCGTTGAGGATGGATGGAAGAGTGAGACGACACATGAGGAGCTAGGCGTACTATTACGAGTATGTGAGAGCCGAAAGTGTTATAAAAAAGGTGATGAGTATGACACGGAGAAAGCAGCAATGATTCTTCTAGATGATTTTAGAAACGGTAAACTGGGTCGCATTACTTTAGAGCAGGATGTGAAGGGGGTGCAGGAGGCTTGAAGCGCATATTAAGAGAGATAATTTCAACAAGTCTCTATCTATTATTGGTTTTATGCCTGAGTTATCTTTTTATAACGTTTGTTGGGCAACGTACAGAGGTTCAGGGTTCTTCCATGGAAGCAACACTAAGCAATGCAGATCAGTTAATTGTTGATAAAATTTCGTATCGCTTTCATGATCCTAAACGTTTTGATATTATTGTTTTTCCATTTCGATATGAGGAGAAAACATACTTTATCAAGAGGGTCATTGGTCTGCCGGGAGAAACGGTTCAGATTGATGAAACAGGAACTATTTTTATTAATGGAGAAGTCTTAGAGGAAAGCTATGGGCGAGAAATTATCCGAAACCCTGGGCTTGCAGCCGAACCGATTACTTTAGGCGAGGATGAGTATTTCGTTCTAGGAGATAATCGTAATAATAGCAGGGACAGCAGAGATCCGGCGGTGGATAAAATAAAGAGAAGTGAGATCGTAGGAAGGGCGTTTATTCGTATCTATCCTTTTTCTAAATTTGGGATTCTGAAGCATCAGTAGGAAGGTGACTATGGAACAAAAGATAAATGACATTCGCAATACATTACAGGCAGCTACAATACAGGAGCTGCCTGTCTTTATAAGCCAGTATGAGATGGATGGACGTGCCGGAGTAAGAAACTTGGTAGACAAGGCAAAAAAACAGCTTCTTGCTTATGAAAAGGAATTGGCACGTACAGAGAAGATGAAGAAATATGAGAAGCAGTATAGCGAGTATGATTTCATTTGCGGAATTGACGAGGTGGGTAGAGGTCCACTTGCCGGACCGGTAGTTGCTGCAGCCGTGATTTTGCCAAAGGACTGTGGTCTGTTATATCTGAATGATTCCAAACAATTATCGGAGAAGAAACGAGAGGAATTGTATGAAAAGATAATGGAACAGGCAGTTGCGGTTGGCGTAGGATATAACAGTCCGGAAAGAATTGATGAGATCAATATTCTTCAGGCAACCTATGAGGCTATGCGTGAGGCTGTTCATGGACTGCGTGTGGTTCCTGATTTGTTGTTAAATGATGCAGTGACAATTCCGGGATTGGATATGAGACAGATCCCTATTATTAAGGGTGACGCAAAAAGCATTTCTATTGCAGCTGCTTCTATCGTTGCAAAGGTGACAAGAGACCGCTTGATGGTTCAATATGATGAGGTGTTTCCGGGATATGGCTTTGCGTCTAACAAGGGCTATGGTGCAGAGAGTCATATAGAAGCATTAAAAACGCTTGGTTCATGTCCGATTCATCGAAAAACCTTTATTAAAAACTTCGTGTAGGATATAGTATGGCTATAAGTTTACAAAATCTTTTTCATTATGGAAATATGGTACGAGCAGGAGAAAATATGGATGCTGCAGCTACAGCGGATGCAGTGTCTTTTTCCCATGCCGGCCGTAACCATATCACGAGTGAAACGTTAGATTTGTCCAAGCTGATGCCGGGTGATATGCTACGTGGAACGATTGTTTCTATAGATGAAGAAGGAATCTCATTGCTGTTGTCAGAGGGACAGACAATAAAGGCATCGGTTCAAGATCAGATGAATATGATGGTTGGACAGAAAATGCTTTTTTCTGTATCGGGTAACTCAGGAACAAAAGTAAGCTTGAATCCTCTTTTTT
>CALZEZ010000293.1 GCA_945643825.1 uncultured Lachnospiraceae bacterium | reverse complement strand
CTACACAATGTGTGTAACAGAAGATAATAAAATGGCGGATGAACATCATCAGCTTGGTTCTTCCAAACATACTCATATTGGAATCGCTTATCAGGAGCTACTTCCATCCAGCTTCTCAGATCCTCCCCCGAAAGCCAACCACCTACACCGCATTTCTCATAGTACCGCTCCTGGTAATAAAACAATCCCTCATCGCTGTTAGCCAGTCCAAAGCTAAAAAACTCATCTCCGTATAACTCTTTCTCAAATGCCCCAGCATATAATAGAATAAGGATCAAGGTTATGATACATAAAATAAGTTGTATCATTATATCCCTAAAAGGCTTTGTTCTCACATCAGTACCTCGCAATACCATTCACTATAGGTTTCCACACTTGTAAAATCAACCTGTTCTTTAATATCTTGATATCCCGCTTCCGTTCGCTGTTTATTCCAAAGCAATGTAATCTTTTTTATCAGATCATCTACTGACCCAGCATCAAACAGTTCTCCGGTGATTCCCTCTTTAATCAGCTCCGGGATTCCACCGATTCTCGACCCCAGGACGGGTGTCCCATACATCTGAGATTCTATCACGGAAAAAGGACAGTTCTCATACCACACGCTGGGGTAAACACTAAATCTCGCCTCACGAACCAGCTTCTCAAGATTCTCTCCCGTCTGAAAACCAACATTCCTTACATTGACTACCTGATTAACCTCGCCCTCCAGCAAACCAGCTCCAGCAAAAACAAACGGGATCTCCGGAAGCTCTCGGCACGCCTGCAAAAGCAGTTTTACACCCTTTTCTTCGGAATAACGACCAAAATACAACACATAATCCTTCTTCGGTGTATCTCTCCACTCAATATTATCCACAAAATTATGTTTCACGATTGTCTTCTCAGCTAGAATGGGATTGGTATCCAGCTTCGATTTCATAAACTGAGAGCAACATATTATGGTATCAATATGCTGATATACTTTCTTCCAATTCCAAAAGTATGCTTCCATGGTTCCTACCACGGATTTCAACGTTGAACCATGAATACACTTCCCCTTCGTACAGTTTAGATAGTTCCCACCAAGACACCTCTCGCAATTTTCCTGTCTGATTGGATTTCTCAACATATGATTCGGGCATACCAACTGACCATCATGCGCTGTATATACAATTTTACATGTTTTTCCTGTCTTCTTACGCCACTTCACAATTTCAAGAATAATGCTCGGTGTCAATTGATAATTAAAGTTATTCAAATGACAAACATCCGGAGAAAAATCATCCAATACTTTCCGGATCTGTTTTCTTGCCTCCCTTGAATAAATCGTCTTGATTGGATAACTCAGCTTCGTCAACAAACTTCCGCCATGAAATTCCATATCTGATGTATAGGCTTCCACGCGATTTCCAACACATCGTCCTTCATGTTCCATACCGAAGAACTGCACTTCATGTCCCATTTTCTGCAATTGTTCCCCAAGCTTAAAGATATAAGTTTCGGATCCGCCATTGGGATATAAAAATTTGTTGATCATCAAAACCTTCATGCTTTCTATTCCTTCAGTCCATTACTTGCTGTACAATTCATATCACAGGTACTGCACTTATCCAATTCTTCCTTGCTTACCTTGCCATCCCTGAGATCTCTGACAATCTTATTCTCATACATGCTGTATTTCTTCTTCGTCCAGAACTTTGCTTTATGTCTGATTACCCACCATGCCGGTTTCCAAATATACTTATGCATCGCGGGGGATACGGAACCAATCATCCAGCACTCGCGATCACAGCAACGAACTTTCTTTCGAACAGCCTCTGCCTCCGGACTATTCCATAGCTCATCCCAGCTTTGCTCATTCAGATTTCCCATTACTTCCTTCTCTTTCGTTCCATTACAGGGCATCACGTCACCATATGGATCAATAAAGAAGGTATCGAAGCTCATATCACAGGGAAGCAGACGTTTCTGACCATAGATATAGTTGATCAGCCCATGATTAAAGTAGGCGCGAAACCATTTCTTCGGACTCTTAGACGCCAACAGCTCATTTACCAGATTCTCAAAATGCTGTGCAACCATCGGTCGATCATGAATAATATTTTTCGCCTCCACAAAATAAAAGCTATTGTGCAGGGAAGCCGTAGCAAACTCCATTCCCATCTCATCTGACAATTTATAGAGAGGAACCAAATCCGGTGCATTTCTATCCTGCACCGTCATGCCAAAGCCTACATCCTTCATCCCCATCTCTACCAGCTTCTGAAGCGTCGTATATCCTCTGTTATAGCCATCCTGAAGACCTCGTATCTCATTATTGGTCTCTTCAAGGCCTTCAATGGAGATACGAATGCCAATATTCGGAAACTCTTTACAAAGGTCGATAATCCGATCCGTAAAGAAACCATTCGTCGATATCACAATGCGATCACTCTTCTTGGACAGTTCTCTAACAATTTCTTTCAGATCTTCACGAATAAAAGGTTCTCCGCCTGTGATGTTCGTAAAATACATCTCGGGAAGTTTCTTAATCGTTTCGATACTAATCTCATCCTCCGGTCTGGATGGTGCTTTATATCGATTACACATCGTACAACGTGCGTTGCAACGATAGGTCACAATCACTGTTCCATTTAACTTCTTCTCTGCCATCCTACATAGATCCTTTCGCACCAAATACCACACCAATCGTCTTTAAAATAATCTTGATATCCATTCCAATATTCCAATTCTCAATATATTTCTCATCCAGGCGCACAACCTCATCAAAGTCTTTGATGTCGCTGCGTCCACTCACCTGCCATAAGCCGGTCAGTCCCGGCTTGATGCTCAGGCGTATCTTGTGATGCAGATCATACTGCTCATATTCATCCACTGTCGGAGGTCTCGTTCCCACGAGACTCATATCACCCTTTAAAATGTTAAAAAACTGTGGAAGCTCATCAATCGAATACTTGCGAATGAAATGTCCGGCAGGAAAAATACGGGGATCATTTTCCATCTTGAACATCAGCCC
>CALZEZ010000292.1 GCA_945643825.1 uncultured Lachnospiraceae bacterium | reverse complement strand
CTTCGTATTCTGCTTCCGCAGGCACTGTGGAATATTTGATCAGTTCTGATTCACCCTGCATGATGGTCATCGTGCCGTTTTCAGGATGCGTGATGACAATCTCACGCAATTCGGAGCTCCCGCCCTTTTCTTTCTTGCAGGAGATCGGAGATAACGATATCAGCACCATGGCAAGCGCCATGAGATATCGCATTGACTTGATTTTGAAATTTGCTAACATGGTCGATCAGTTTTATTTCGGGTTAACAATATAGTCTTGTTCCGCACCGTCGCAGGTCCCGGAAGAGAAACGTTTTTGCAAAATTATGCCTGCAAAGCACCCGAAACAATACGTAACTTTACGTATTTTTACTACGTAGGTATGCCTACAGCACCATAAAAAGCAGTTTTCGATTATCAGCTAAAAACCACAAGGGAATGCCTTGTTTCCTCCCAAAAATCACTATATTTGTCCCGGACCACACCGACCGGAATATGAAAAAAGCGATTACCCTAATATTTTTGACCGTTCTTTCCGTGCTTAACCTGTCAGCAGCAGAGATAGATTCGCTCTTCAGCAGATGGGAGGAAGCGACGGGAATGCATCGTATCCGCCTCGGAAATGAACTTCTCTCCTTTGGATACGACGAGGGTCTTGTTTCCGAGAAAAAATCTTACGGCAGAAATCAGTCCATCGAATCAGAGGCACGCATATACGACATGATGTCATATTATTTCTACATAAATGACAAGCTCGACGATGCGCTGTCCACTGCCCTCATAGCACTTCCGCTCTGCGAGAAAAGCGGAGACGAGCAGTTGCTGGGAAACTGTATAAACAACATCGGAGTCTTCTATCAGAGGAAGGGTCTTTTCGGTCAGGCCATCACCTATATGGAGAGGGTATATAATCTGGACCTGAAGGCGAAGGACAAGAGCGGAATGAGTTCTACAATGAATAACCTCGCCACCCTCTATCTCGCTACAGGACAGCCGGAAACGGCATTGAGCTACGTCCTTCCGGCGATAAATATGGAACGGGAACTCGGTGACAGGGAGAGACTTGCAATCCGTCTCGGACTGGCGTCTGACATCTGGCTCGAAATGGGGCAGATTGAAAAGGCGCTCTCATGCGTGGATGAGGCGTACAAACTGGACCACGAAGACAAGCGCGAAGGAAATGCTGCGATACGGCTTTCACAAAAAGCGTCGGTACTGATTGCGCTCGGAGAGGACATCGAAGCGGAAAAGTGTCTTATCGAGGCGATTCCAATTCTGGAGAAAAAGAACAACATCACTTCCATAGCCATCTGTTACAACCAGCTCGGGCAGCTCTACTACAAGGAGGGACTCTACAAATTAGCGGAAAGGACTTACAGACAGGCTTATGAACACGCAAGCAAAGCCGGAAGTGACTACGTGAAGAAAAAGTCGCTGAGAGGTCTTTGGCTGTGCCAGAAGTACCTGGGCAAGCTGGAGGACGCGCTCCACACCTTGGAAGAATATACCCAGCTGACTGAAAAAATTGCGGATGACCGTGCAGATTCGGCTGTGGAGGATTTCCGCGTGAGGTATGAGACCAAGGAGAAAGAGGACAAGCTGATACGCGAGCAGGAAATGTCGAAGGTCAAACTTGTAGTAGTCATCTGCCTGTCAGTATTTTCACTGTTGCTGTGCGTCCTGCTGGCATTGAGTTACCGTATGCTCAGGATCAGACGCCGCCAGGCGAAGATCCTCACCAAGAACCAGGAAGTGAAGAACAAGCTGCTTTCTCTCGTTCCCGCAATTTCGGACAATACCAAGTCGGAAATACTGAAGGAAATCGTCGATAATATCGAGACAATGGATGATGTTCCGAAGATGACGAGCAGGGAGCTTGAAATTGTGAAGCTCTGCTGCGAGGGTCTGACATCGAAAGAGATAGCCAGAAAGCTCAATGTTTCCGTGCGTACCATAGACACTCACAAGAGCAACATATTCAAGAAACTCAGCATATCCAGCACTCTGGAGCTTATCAAGTATGCTGTCAAGGCCGGAATCTATACTCCTCAGAATTAAATGTTTCTGATTTTACAGGGTCGGGCGCAAAAAATCTTTAAGATCAGGAGAGACTGCAGCAGGAGCAGGTTGCAGAAAACGCTTCTTCTGTAGAGAAATTCTTCAACGAAAAAAATCATCTGGGATGTCTCGGAGCTATCATCGTTATCGGTGTGGCTGTTCTCTGCTATCACAAGTTCTACGCCCCGCCTAAGAAGGCAGAGGCTGCTGTACGGTTCTTACGCAGGTGACGCCGCTTTCTTCTATGCAGGTGTCTGCGAGCTCCAGCCCGGCAAGTACGAGGAGGCTCTCTCCTACCTGAACAAATACAACGGAAAGGATGAGATTCTCAAGGCCAAGGCCATCAAGGTGTAGAGACTGCTACAGACAACAATACCAGAACAGTTGCCAATGTCCGCAGCTATTTCACAAAGTGCGGAGGTACGCTCGGAACCAGCGGTAGCGTAAGCTTCATGTTCGACCACAAGTGCGTATTCAGAATCAAGGACCAGGAAGGTATCGATGTGGATGAGCTCCAGCTTGATCTCTGCGATTACGACGACGACCCGGAAGTATTCGTCGAGGAGCAGGAGGACGAGCTCGTTTCCGGAGGCTTCGAGAGTATTCCTAACACCGAACTTAAGGATGTTACTCCTGAGCAGCGCGAGACATTGAACAAACTCACCGATCTCCTCGAGAACGATGACGACGTTACAAACGTTTACAACTTGCTGAAACCTGCAGAGGAATAATTCTTCTGAAAGACATATCCCCAAAAGGCTGACCGCATCGACCGATCCGGATGCCACGTTCATGCACATGAAGGGGGACGCCATGAACAATGGCCAAACCAAGCCGGGTTATAATGTCCAGATATCTACTGAAAACCAGTATATTGTCAATTATGACCTGTACTGGAGACCCACTGACTACGGCATGAGTCCATATGTGAAATACAACATATCTGGAATAGGTAATACCAATAC
>CALZEZ010000291.1 GCA_945643825.1 uncultured Lachnospiraceae bacterium | reverse complement strand
CGATGTTTTCTGAAGCATTAGCCATTTTGGACAGGAACACAGAGAGATACATGATTGAGGAAATGAATCAGGAAATCACTGAAAAGAAACAAGAGATTCAAGAGCTTACCAGCATGAATGCTAAAAAGGATGAGCTTCTTGCCGAGAAGGAAGATATGATAAAACGATATCGAGCTAGGATGAAGGAGCTTGGCGTTGACCCGGATTCGGTTGACAATGACTGACTCTGTGATTCGGAATGAGACTTTGAAGATGCAATATGAATTTGTTACCCACCCATTTGAACCGCTTTACGATGAGAACTCTGAGATATTAATACTGGGGAGCTTTCCGTCAGTGAAGTCCAGGGAACAAAATTTTTATTATGGACACCCGCAGAATCGTTTCTGGAAAGTGCTTGCAAGTGTATATGAGGATGAGACTCCGAGGACTGTGGATGAAAAGAAAGTCTTTTTGCACAAATATCATATAGCGATATATGATGTGATTGCAAGCTGTGATATACAAGGCTCCAGTGACAGCAGTATTAAAAATGTAGTGCCAACTGATCTTGGTAAAATCCTTACAGAGACAAAGATTTCCAGAATTTTTGTGAATGGGAAGAAAGCGGAGAATCTGTACCGGAAGTATCAGCAGCAGACGACTGGGCGCGAGTGTATGGTTCTTCCCTCAACCAGTCCTGCAAATGCGGCATGTACACTGGAATGCTTAATTCGAATTTGGGGAGAGTATTTGCGAGTAAATTAATTAATAAATCTTTTCTCTTATTATCGTCTGTGCTATAATGATGCAAAGCAATTTTTTCATATTAGGCATGGTCGGAATTGGGACTTCATGTTTTCTATTATCATTTATCATTTCATATTATTAGTTCACGAAATTCTTGCTTTTATTTCACACAAATAGGGCAGGAATTTTTTGCCATTAATTCCTGCTTAGTTATGGATAAGGAGGATAAGATATGGCAGGAAACAGAGAGTATAAGAGTGATGTTTTTTGTATGTTAATGGAGGATAAGAAGAATGCGTTGCAGTTGTATAACGCGCTGAACCATTCTTCTTATCAAAACCCGGATTTGTTAGAGCAGTGCACATTGGAAAAGGGAATTTCTCTTACTGTTAGAAATGATGCATCGTTTGTGTTGGATGCGAATCTAAGCATTTATGAGCATCAATCAAGCATTTGTCCTAATATGCCGTTGAGATGCGTGATCTATTTCACAAATATCATTGAAAAAATCATAAAGGATTATAATATTTACGGGAGATCCTTGATTAAAATTCCGACACCACAGTTTGCTATTTTTTACAATGGTTCTGAAGATCAACCCGAACAATATGATTTGAAGCTTTCTCAAGCATTTATCCATCCGGTAGATAAACCGGAGTTAGAACTTATTTGTCGGGTTTATAATATTAATCGTGGAAGAAATAAGGAGTTATTGCGAAGATGTCCGGTCCTGCAAGAATACATGACATTTGTTGATTATGTTCGTGAGTATCATGCTATGAATGATTTTGAGGATTTGGAGGATGCAATTCACAGAGCAATCGATCAATGCATTGATGAAGATGTACTTAGTGATTTTTTGCGAAAACATCGTTCGGAGGTGGTAAAAGTGACAAAACTGGATTATTCGTTTGACAGGCAAATAGAGTTGGAACGTAATGATGCAAGGCGAGAAGGGCTAGAAGAAGGACGTAAAGAAGGACGTAAAGAAGGACGTAAAGAAGGACGTGAAGAAGGCTGTGAGATAGCAATTAATTGTCTGAATAGATTGTATGTTGCGATGACCAAGGAGAATCGATTGATTGATTTTGAGAGAATTGCGTCTGATGAGGAATATCGCAGGAAGCTGTTTGAAGAATATGATATTCCACTATAAGACTCTCACCCAGCTTTCCATTGCACATAGTACATTTTCTGTGCTATGATAGATGCGTTAAATGACCAAGGAAAGGATTGGAAATAACTTATGAGTGATATGAATGTGGTTTGTTTGGACTTAGAGGGCGTTCTTGTTCCTGAGATTTGGATCGCGTTTGCTGAGGCAAGCGGTATTCCGGAGCTTAAGAGAACGACGAGGGATGAGCCTGATTATGATAAATTGATGAAGTGGAGAATTGGCATTCTGAAGGAGCATGGTCTTGGACTAAAGGAGATTCAGGAGACGATTAAGAAGATTGATCCGATTCCTGGGGCAAAGGAGTTTTTGGACAAGCTTCGGAGCATGACGCAGGTCATCATTATCAGTGACACCTTCACGCAGTTTGCAGCGCCCCTGATGGAGAAGCTTGGCTGGCCAACCATTTTCTGTAACACACTGGAAGTGGCTGATAACGGAGAGATTACCGGCTTCCGGATGCGTTGCGAACAGTCTAAGTACACAACAGTAAAGGCGCTTCAGTCCTGCGGCTTTGAGACAATTGCGAGTGGTGACAGCCACAATGATCTGGGAATGATTCGTGCAAGTAAAGCAGGATTTTTATTTAAGAGTACTGATGCCATCAAGGCTGCAAATCCGGATCTTCCGGCCTTTGAAGAATATGATGAGCTGTTAGGTGCTATTCAGAAGGTATTGTAATCAGAAATGGATAGAAGGAAAAGAATTGTTCAGACAGCAGTACTCTGCTGTCTGACCTTATGTATTATTATACACAATCAGAATAGAAAGATGCCGGACAAGGTGGATTTGCAGCCCTTAATGCTGCAGGCGGCTTCTGCAAAGATTGAAGTGGAAGATGTGCCGGAATCCTTTGGAATCGGAGAGTGGATGCTGGATCTTGAGGAGAATGCGGATGTGCAGGCTCTGCGGGAATGGTTAGCGAATAAGGATTGCGAAGAGACCGAGGAAGACGACGAATATGCCAATTTTGCCATTGCGGCACAGATATCGCATTATGTAAATGTACGTACGCAGCCGACAACAGAGAGTGATATGGTCGGTAAGATGTATAAGGGATCGGTTGCGGAAGTGCTCGAAGTGGTTGGTGAAGGAGAAGA
>CALZEZ010000290.1 GCA_945643825.1 uncultured Lachnospiraceae bacterium | reverse complement strand
AACCCAACAATACCACCCCATAGACCAAAGACCTGCCACAGCTCTTTATTTACTTTATCTCTGATTCATCCCTATACATCGAATAGAGCGCAAAATTATCATACGCATTAGCGAAATAGACCGTGTCTTCATACTCACAGAATAGACCCTTGTTATAGAGATTACCGGCAAGATTGCCGATAACAGTGCCATCGTTGGTACGGACGGTTCGTTGACGGACAGACAGGAAAACCAAGATCATGAGGAAAACAACGGCGGTGACAATTAGAATGATTTTCTTAACTTCTTTTGACATAACAGATACCTCTCTTGCATCTATTATACTGCTTGAAACTATTGCTATCAAGGATTCGATGCGATAAAATGAGGGTACATTACTACTCTAACAGAAAGAAAAAAGGAAAAAGCTATGGATTTATTAGAACTTCGAAATGAGATTGATGAGATTGACCAGAATATTGTAGAGCTCTATGAAAAGAGAATGGAAATCTGTAAACAGGTTGCGGAATTTAAGATAGAGAATGGGAAAAAGGTTTTTGACAAGGTGCGCGAGGAAGAGAAGATTGCCCGCGTTAAGTCACTTACACATAATGCGTTTAACAGTGTTGGCATACAGGAATTATTTGAACAGATCATGTCAATGAGCCGCAAGCTTCAATATAGTATGTTAGCTGAGCGAGGGTGTATGGGTAAGCTGCCGTTTATTGGCGTGGAAGGGATAGAAGCAGTCGGCGCACGTGTTGTTTTCCAGGGAGCGGAGGGAGCTTATTCCCAGGCGGCGATGGAGCAATACTTCGGGAAACAGATTAACAGTATTCATGTTGATACCTTTCGAGATGCAATGGCGGCAATTGATGAGGGCAGTGCTGATTTTGCGGTTTTACCTATTGAAAATTCTACGGCGGGCATTGTAAATGAGATTTATGATCTACTGGTTGAATATGAGAATTATATTGTCGGAGAACAGATTATTAAGATTGAACACTGTCTTTTAGGTGTTCCCGGCACCAAAATTGAGGATATTAAGACTGTTTATTCTCATCCACAGTCTCTTATGCAGAGCAGTAAATATCTTAGTGAGCATGACTGGCAGCAGATCAGTATGCAGAATAATGCGTTTGCAGCCAGAAAGGTTTCAGAGGATAAAGACAAGACACAGGCAGCTATCGCAAGTGAATATGCTGCCAAGATTTATGGGTTGGAGATTCTGAAGCATGGGGTCAATCATTCCAGTACGAATTCTACCCGCTTTATTATCATAACCAATCAGAAGATTTTCCGTAAGGATGCCGGTAAAATCAGCATTTGCTTTGAGGTTCCGCATGAATCCGGTTCGCTGTATCATATGCTGTCCCATTTTATTTACAATGGATTAAATATCTGTAAGATTGAGAGTCGACCGGTTCCGGATCGGAATTGGGAGTATAGGTTTTTCCTTGACTTTGAGGGAAATCTGTCAGATAGTGCGGTTAAAAATGCGCTGCGTGGTATTCGCGATGAAGCAAGGGGTATGAAGATTCTTGGTAACTATTAAAGGAAGATTTGATTATGAAGAGTAGAATGTTTGCGGCAATCGATGTTGGATCCAATGAAGTGGTGATGAAGATATTTAATATCACAACGCAGAGCATAGAAAGGGTAGACGAGATCCGCTATAGTCTGGATCTCGGTTCGGACACTTATACGACGGGAAAAATCAAACAGGAACGTGTTGACGAGCTTTGCAGAGTGTTAAAGAATTTCAGTGGGATAATGGACTCCTATCATGTGAAGGATTATCGTATCTGTGCAACAAGTGCAATTCGGGAAACGGAGAATACACATGTTCTGCTAGATCTGATCGAACAGCGAACCGGAATGAAGATTGAGGTTCTCAGTAACTCTGAGCAAAGATTCCTGGACTATAAATCGGTGGCATCAAGAGGAGATGTGTTTAATAGGATTATTGAGAAAGGGACAGCCATAGTAGATATTGGAGGAGGCTCAATCCAACTTTCTTTGTTTGATAAGGACAGTCTGATAGCAACACAGAATATGAGAATTGGAGTGCTCCGCATTCGTGAGATGCTTTATAAATTGAATGTGAGCGAGAGTAAATATCCGGAATTGATTGAGGAAATTGTTGGTGGTCAGCTGGAGGTGTTTAAGAAGCTTTATCTGAAGGACCGTGAGATTGAAAACATTATTATTGTAGATGATTATTTGTCCGCTTCGATCAACTGCATAACGTCCGGTCAGGAACTGCCGGGGTGTATGGAGATTTCTGCATATGGTCTGTTTCTACAGGAACTTATCACTATGAGTCGTCGGGAGATTATTCGTAGCTATAACATGCCTGAGGAACATACGCTGCTTTTGATTATTGCTGCATTATTGGTCAAACAGATTGTTCAGATGATGCAGGCAGAGAATATATGGGCACCCGGAGTGACAATCTGCGATGGCATGGCGTATGAATATGCAGAGAAGAGTAAGATTTTTTCCACCGGACATGATTTTGAGCAGGATATTATTGCTTGTGCAAAGAATATCTCGAAACGATACATGGGAAGCAGAAAGCGATCGGAGACATTGGAGCAGATTGCACTTACCATTTTCGACAGTATGAAGAAGGTACATGGACTGGGAAAAAGGGAGCGTCTGCTGCTGCGACTTGCGACACTGCTTCATGACTGCGGCAAATACATCAGCCTGAACAATCTCGGGAACTGTGGTTATGACATTATCATGTCTACAGAGATTATCGGTCTTTCCCACAGAGAAAGGGAGATAGTCGCTAATGTTGTCAGATACAATCATATGGAACTGGCTTCTTATGATTATATTGGTAAGGTTACAACACTGGCACCGAAATCCTATCTGATTATTGCAAAGTTAACGGCAATCCTTCGTGTAGCAAACGGGTTGGATCGATCACATAAGCAGAAGTTTAAGGATGTAACGGCAAGCTATGATAAGGACAAATTGATTATCACGATCTGTTCTAATACGGATATCACGCTG
>CALZEZ010000289.1 GCA_945643825.1 uncultured Lachnospiraceae bacterium | reverse complement strand
CCACCTTCGTGATGATCAGTACGATACACTCAGAATTTAAGGGAACTGCTTCTATCATAAGAGGAATGTCCTCAGCATCAAAACCAAACTCATAGGAGGCTTGCTTCATCATATCGTGAAACAGCCGTTTGGCCTTTTCCGTGCCATATGCCAGCTCACTGATCTTTAGCTCCCGGTCAGCCAGATCTTCACGGGTAAGAGTGCAACGAATCTGGCGATCATTGACTTTTTCTATTTTCATATCGACATGGTGACTCCTTTCTTCTACAAATTTCTTGGTATTGTTAAGTTATGATAACTGTTGTGAAATGGTTAGTCAATAGTGGCATACCGAGTTTAAAAAATTTTTAGAAATTGTTTATCTCCAGTTTCTTGTATGCTTTTTTGAAATCAATATAATGAAAATATGAGACATCTCGGACAATCTGTAAGGATTGGAGGGTCGAGATTGTTAATTTTCTATGGAACGATTCTGTTCCAAATCATCCCGAATTATTTGTTAGTTATTGAATTATTTTGGATGTCTTAAAGCTTAATGTGCTTTCATAGAATTCCCCACTTTTTCACACGATATTAATTCATTTTTTTACAAGTCAGGGTGTCTCATCGGACGATCTTACCGTCATTCATTTATTAGTTGTATCACGGGTACCTCTTTATGGAACGGGCTTTGTCAGGAGGTGAACACGATGGACAGTCGTGAACAGATTATATTGGAGCAGCTCACTTATGCGCTGGATCATGACATCCCATGTGTGCGGGAGGAAATGACACAGGATGAAATTGTTCCCTTTGCGTTTGCGGTGAAGCAGATAGACTCCATAGAGCCATAGTATGCCAGAGGATTCCAGACACGCAGGGTCGATGTAAAGGTCCCTCCATGACGGTTTGAAAAAAATAATGACGGTAAAGAATTCGTCTGTTATAATGGTAGGCATCGGAAAGGAGAAAGGTTACAGATGAAGAAGATAATCCCGGTGTTAATTGCCATTGTTTTGATTGTGATTATTGCAGTGTCCACATTTGGCGCAAAGATTTATGAAAGATATTCCTACTCGCAGGAGCGGGCTGATCTATATGAATATTTTGATCTGTATTCAGATACGGACATGGCAATTTTTGTCCAGAATGAAAGACTTCCACAGAAGGCACAATATGTGAATGGAGAAGTCTATTTTGATCTGGATTTTGTTCATGAACAGTTTAATCCACGTTTTTATCTGGATGAAAACGAGGAGCTATTATTATTTACGACTCCGACAGAAATTATTAAGACAGCCATTGGAACCGATTCGTACCAGGTGACACAGGGCGTGACGGCGGAGGGTGAACCGGCTGTGGAGAGTCGTCCCTATACCCTGTGCTATCGTGCAGGTGAGACTGTCTATATAGCGGCGAAATGGGTGGCAGAGCACAGCAGCTTAAGCTATGAGACCTTCACAGAGCCAAACCGTATGGAGCTAAAGACCGGAGCGCATGAGTATACGAGAGGTGTGATCAGCTCAAATACGGCCGTGAGACATCGCGGTGGTGTCAAGAGTCCGATCCTTACCGATATTTCGGAGGGGGAAGAGGTTGTCGTGATCGAGCAGATGGAGGAGTGGTCCAAGGTGAAGACAAAGGACTGCTTTATCGGCTATGTAGAGAATAAAAGATTAAAGGACATTGAGACAGCCACCTCAGATGAAACACCCTCCACTTATGTGGAACCGGTGTATCCGAACATTTCGAAGGACTATAAGATCAATCTTGTGTGGCATCAGATTTATGCACCGCAGGACGGAAGTTCTTTGAAGGAAGCACTTAGCGGAACAAGTGGAATCAATACGGTTTCTCCCACGGTATTTTCTCTGAGCGATAACGAGGGGAATTTTACCAGTATTGCAACACGTGATTATGTGGATACCGCGCATGCCATGGGTATCGAGGTGTGGGCGCTGATTGATAATTTTAATGAAGCAGTGAGTACGCAGGAGCTTTTGTCCTCGATGACGGCGAGGGAGAATCTTCGAAGAAATATCGTGAATGCCGTAAAGGAGTATGGCTTTGACGGAATCAATATCGATTTTGAGCAGGTACCGATGCAGGCGGGGCTTGATTTCATTCAGTTTATCAGAGAGCTTTCGGTTGACTGCCGCCTCAATCAGATTATTTTGTCGATTGATAACTATGTTCCGACAGAGTACACCGATCACTATGATCGAGCGGAGCAGGGCAAGGTTGCCGATTATGTGATCATCATGGGGTACGACGAGCATTATTCGGGAAGTGATGCAGGCTCTGTTGCGTCGATTGATTTTGTGAGTGGAGGAATTGCAGATACGGTTTCCAAAGTACCTGAGGAGAAGGTGATCAATGCGCTTCCCTACTATACCAGAATCTGGAAGACAGAGGGCGGTAATGTGACCTGCGAGGCAGTCGGCATGGGCGCTGCGAAGAATTTTCTTTCCCAGAACGGAGTGGAAGCAGCCTGGGATGAAGCTACCTGCCAGAATTACGCCGAGTTCCAGAAGGGTGACGTGTTCTATCAGGTATGGTTGGAGGATGAGGAATCCATTCAGACGAAGCTGAATGTGATGAACCAGTATAAGCTTGCCGGTGTGGCCGGTTGGAAGCTTGGCCTGGAAAAGGCATATGTCTGGGATCTGATTGGAGGCTATCTGGAACAGTGAAGACAGAAGTAATTGCAATAAATGAGGATTTTGAGTCTTCGCAGCAGCAAATGGCAGATATAAAGCGGGCAGGGGAGATTATCAGGCAGGGAGGCCTGGTGGCATTTCCGACGGAAACGGTATATGGTCTTGGTGGCGATGCCCTGAATCCGGAGTCTGCAGGCAGGATCTATGCGGCAAAGGGGCGTCCCTCTGACAACCCACTGATTGTTCATATCGCCCGTTTCGAGGACATCAACCGGATCGTGACACAGATGCCGGAGAGTGCAGGTAAGCTGGCACAGGCCTTCTGGCCGGGACCGCTTACCATGGTTTTGCCTAAGTCAGAGCTTGTTCCATTACAG
>CALZEZ010000288.1 GCA_945643825.1 uncultured Lachnospiraceae bacterium | reverse complement strand
AAGGGACTTATCACAATCAAGGATATAGAGAAAACTGTGAAATACCCGCTGGCGGCCAAGGATGAGCAGGGAAGACTGCTGTGTGGTGCCGGTGTTGGTATCACGGCAAATGTGCTGGATCGTGTAGCTGCCTTAGTAGATGCCAAGGTTGATGTCATTGTCTTAGATAGCGCACATGGACATTCTGAGAATGTGCTTCGTTGCTTACGCATGATAAAAGAGAAATATCCCGATTTACAGGTAATTGCAGGTAATGTTGCAACAGGAGACGGAGCGAGAGCTTTGATTGAGGCAGGAGCAGATGCGGTTAAGGTTGGTATCGGACCGGGCTCTATCTGTACCACCCGTGTGGTTGCAGGTATCGGTGTACCTCAGATTACTGCAGTGATGGACGCTTATACCGTTGCAAAGGAATATGGCGTACCGATTATTGCAGATGGCGGTATCAAGTATTCCGGAGATATGACCAAGGCAATTGCTGCCGGTGGAAATGTATGCATGATGGGCTCCATGTTAGCAGGATGTGAGGAAAGCCCGGGTGAGGTAGAGCTTTACCAGGGAAGAAAATACAAGGTATATCGCGGCATGGGCTCCATTGCAGCGATGGAAAACGGAAGTAAGGATCGTTACTTCCAGGAAAATGCCAAGAAACTGGTTCCGGAAGGTGTCGAGGGACGTGTGGCATATAAAGGTGATGTGGAAGATACCGTATTCCAGCTCATGGGTGGACTTCGTTCCGGAATGGGCTACTGTGGATGCCGTACCATTGAGGAACTGAAGGCGAATGGCAGATTTGTGAAGATTTCTGCTGCATCCTTAAAGGAAAGTCATCCGCATGATATCCAGATTACCAAAGAGGCACCAAACTACAGCGTGGACAATCATTAATAGACCAATAATTTTGAAAGCAGGTTCTTAGGAGCCTGCTTTTCGCTTCTTGTAAAGTACCATGTTTTGTGGCATACTGGGAAATAAACAAACATACAGGAGGATACATATACGGAAAAAAAAATTATATATCATGGTAGTAATGTAGTAGTGCCGAGACCGAAGATTCTAATCAACGGATATTACAAAGATTTTGGATATGGATTTTATTGTACTAATATAGAGAAGCAGGCAAAACGTTGGGCGCTTACAAAGCGTGGAGAGTCTATTGTTAATAAATATGCCTATGTGAATGACCCTCAATTAAATATTTGTGTTTTTTCTGAGATGACAGAAGAGTGGCTTCAATTTGTTGTGGATTGCAGACGGGGGAAAGAGCATGAATATGATATTGTAGAAGGACCTATGGCAGATGATCAAATATGGGATTATGTAGAAGACTATATGTCGGGAAATATTCGTAAGGAAGCCTTTTGGGAGTTGGTGAAGTTTAGGTATCCAACTCATCAGATTGTATTTTGTACCGAGGATGCATTGAGGACATTGCACTTTGAAGGGAGTGATACTTTGTGACGAATATATACTTTCCGGATGAGAAGATACAGAAAAATGATCTGTATTTCATTTGTTACATGATTGAACGAGTAGCAAGAAAACTTCATCAAAGAAATAGTTATGTGGTGAACCGAATTGGAAAAGAGAACCTTTATCATCTGATAAGTGTAGCCAATGTGCTTCATGCAGAGAATCCTGTAGCAGTAGAAGACGAGTGGATAGAAGAATATTCACTGGAAGAAGGAGACTGCGACGTCACCAGGATAGACATGGAATTAGTGAGCAAAATACCAAGTCCTACACAAATGGGGAAGGTGTATCAAAGACTTATTCTGGATACAGCATTACCGCAAGAGGATGAAGTTGATGGAATTATTCGGGTATATAATAATACAATCTGTGATGTAATCGATAACTATAATTGCAGTGCATATTATGAACCATCTTATGTAATTGCAAGAGCTTATCAAAATGGTGGATTTTGAAAGCAGGTTCTTAGGAGCCTGCTTTTTTCTTGGATGAGCTTTAAAATTTTTCGTGAAAAAATTCGATGAATTTCTACACGGCATGGTTTGAATTATTTGCGTTCCTATGATAAAATACAGTATTGAGGAAACCTTTCCCAAATTTGAAACTGGAGTCAATACAGCATGATATTTCAGGATATAATAGACATTGACCACATGCAGAAGCTACAGAATAAGCTATGCAGGGCCGCCAGAATTTCAACCTTCTGTGTGAGCAGTGATGGTAGTCAGGTAACGCAATACAGCGGAGACGCAGAGGATATTGCAAAGCTGACGCAGATGATACGAAAAGAACAGATAGAACAGCTGGTACGAAGGGTTACGGCAGATTCCATCGAGGATCAGGTTGTCGAGGATACGGAGTATCCGTTCTTAAAGCTGGCCGGAGTATATGTGAAGAGCTCAGAGGAGTTTCCACTCATCTGGGTGGTTTGTGGAATTGTGACAGATGCCGAGGGTGTGGAAGAGCCGGAGCGCCTCGCGCAGGAGTGGAGCAAGGTGCTCACGGAGCGGGAGTTTTATGAGGTGCTTGACCTGCTTCATGATGCAGCAAAGCAGCTTTTGGGTAATCAGTTAAGGCTGGAAAGTGTGAAAGAGGAGAATTTCCGCACGCAGTCTTCCAAACAGAAGATGGAGAGTCTGCTGCTCCGAAATGAGGCGATGACGCAGGTCGTACAGCTTCTGGACGATGACAGTGCCATCGAGAGTGTGATGAATAAGCTGCTTGCCAGTGTGGGAAGCCATCTTGGCTTGTCTAGTGCGCAGATTTTTCAGCTTGATGCCGCAAGAGAGCAGATGGATGTGATTGCACAGTGGTGTAATCGGGGAGTCATATCCTATTTTGACCAGACAAAAAATCAGCCTGTCTTTGCGTTTCTTGATACTGAGAAGCCGTTGGTGATTTCCTACGACTCGGATATGACACAGAAGCTGCGGGATGAGCTCACGGAGCTTGGCATCAGCGCATTGATCTGCTTCCCGATCAGCATTGGTGAAGTCACGAACATGTATGTTTGTTTTCAGGAGAAGAACCCAAAGAGGCGCTGGAAGGATGACGAGATAAAGA
>CALZEZ010000287.1 GCA_945643825.1 uncultured Lachnospiraceae bacterium | reverse complement strand
ACCTCGGCTGCCAGCTCCTGCGCCTCCCTGTTAAACAGAAGGTACTCGTCACTGGCCCAGCCGATCAGGTCTCCGGACTGCAGCTTCGTCCATCCGTCCCGTCGCTCTAAAATCTTACCGCCACAGTCCTTATAGAGATACCCTACCTTCTTGGCATTCTCATTCGGCTCTTCGCGGACATTCAGTCTTTTTTTTACATTTGCCATGACCAGATCAGTCATATATTTCATGGCTTCCTGTCTTGCCAGTTCAATCTGCTCAAGGCTCTCCTCCGTAGGAGTTACGAAAACGGCAACGCCGACCTCCGTCTGTTCTGCTTTCCCGGCTGTCCCCATATCCGCCTTCACGAGCATGCCCAAACTACATGTCGTGATAAGAAAAAGCAGTGCGACTCTACGAAGAAAGGAACAAATATTTTGTTTCATCTCAGTAACCCACAACACTTTATTACAAATATATTACAATTGTTACGGGTTTGATGATAACAAAAACGCGCGAAATTGTCAAATTCTACCAATTCGCGCGTGTTTTTTCTTATAATGATCTGGATTTTTCAATGCAGGCTTCCATAGCATCCATGACGGCAGCCCGCATTCCCTTCTGCTCGAGTACCTTGACTGCTGCAATCGTTGTGCCGCCCGGCGAGCACACCATATCCTTTAATGTAGCCGGATGCATACCGGTTTCCAATACCATTTTGGCACTGCCAAGCACTGCCTGCGCCGCAAACTCATAAGCCTGTTTTCTTGGCATTCCTGCAGCTACCGCAGCATCCGCCATCGCCTCGATGAATACAAAGACATACGCCGGAGAGCTTCCGCTTACACCAACAACCGCATCAATCAGCCGTTCCGGCACCTCGATGGCTTTGCCAAAGCTGTTTATCAGAAGAAGTGCCTGTTCAAGCTGTTCAACGGTCACACGTTCATTTGCACTCACACTGGTGCAGCTCTCACCTACCAGTGCCGCCACATTCGGCATACAGCGGATCAGCTTAATCGGTCTGCCAAACTGTTCTTCGATAAAGGCGATCGTTTTACCCGCCGCAATACTGATAACAAGTGTATCCTCTCTCACAAGATCCTTAATCTGAGGAATAACCTCAGTGAAAAACTGCGGCTTAATCGCCAAAATGAGGATATCCGCCTCTTGCGCAGCCTCACGGTTATCCAAGGTCGTCCGGATGCCAAGCTCTTCCTGCACCTTTGCCGCTGTCTCCTTCGTCTTACAGGAACCGATCACCTGCTGCGGTGTGACTAATCCTTTACTTAGCATGCCGCCAAGCATCGCCTTTGCCATATTTCCCAATCCGATAAAACCAAGCTTCATCTCTCATTCCTCCTAATATTCGTTATGAAAATCCACGCTGTTTCGCCGCCTCATACATTAGGACAGCTGTGGCGATTGCCGCATTTAACGATTCCACATTTCCCCTCATCGGGATCTTAAGAAAATGGTCTGCCAGAGCTGCTGTCTGCTCGCGCAACCCGTTTCCCTCATTTCCAATCAGGAATGCACAGCCCTTCCGGTAGGAAAAGCCGTCATAGGTTTTCTCCCCCTTAAGGTGTGCCGCATAGGTAACGATTCCCCGTTTGCCAAGCTCGTGAACCACTTCCTCCAGATTCTCGACATAGACGAACGGAACCCGATAGATACTCCCCATCGTCGAGCGGATCGTCTTCGGATTATAGATATCCACACTGTCTTTACTCAGTATCACGCCGGTGATTCCGGCTCCTTCTCCCGTGCGAAGAATCGTTCCCAGATTTCCGGGATCCTGCAAGTCCTCCAACACCACAAAAAGCGGATTCTCTGTCTGCAGCAGCTCATTAAGCTCATAGTGCTTCTGCTTCAGCACACATAAAATTCCCTGCGGACTCTGCGTGTCCGACATCTTGCGAAGGATCTCATCTGTCACCTGCCAGACACAGACACCCGGCAGTCCATCCAGCTGTTTTATGCGGGCAAGCAGCTCTTCATCCGCTCTCGCAAGAAGCTGCTCTGAAACAAAGACCTCTGACAGCTCCTGCGTCTGCGCCTCCATAAACATCTTCGTTCCTTCCACCACATAGACGTCTGCTCTCCGGCGCTCCTTTGCCTTTCCGACATAGAGCACCACCTCCTTGACCCTGTGATTGGTCAGACTGGTAATACATTCCATAAACAAACCTCTTCATAACAAAACAGGCTCTACCATTTGGTAAAGCCCATTTTTTCATACTATCCTTACATTGACAGAATCTTTGCTACGTTAAACTGATATTCATCGATATTTTTCTGCATGTTCAATGCTTCTTCAATATCAAAATCTACAAACTCGCCATGCTGGTATGCCACAACACGGTTTGATTTGCCCTGACAGAGAATATCTGCTGCATAGGCACCCATGATCGATGCATAGTAACGATCCTTGCAGGTCGGGCTTCCGCCACGCTGCATGTAACCTAAAATCGTTGCTCTTGTCTCAATACCGGTTGCTGCCTCGATTCTCTTCGCCATGGAGGTCGAATGTCCGATTCCTTCCGCGTTGATAATCAGATGGTGTGATTTGCCTCTCTTACGCATGGAAATAATATTGTCGATAATCGCCTGTTCATTGTAATCATATTTCTCAGGAAGAAGAATATCCTCCGCACCATTGGCAATTCCACAATACAGAGCAATATATCCTGCATTTCGTCCCATAACCTCGATAATCGAGCATCTCTCATGAGAGGACGAGGTATCACGAATCTTATCGATTGCCTCCATTGCCGTATTTATTGCGGTATCAAAACCAATCGTGTATTCCGTACACGCAATATCCAGATCGATCGTGCCCGGAAGACCAATGGTATTAATTCCATTTCTCGCCAGTGCCTGTGCACCGCGATAGGAACCGTCACCACCAATGACAACCAGTCCGTCAATGCCATGCTTTCTACAGATGTCAGCGCCCTTGGCCTGACCTTCCTTTGTCGTGAACTCCTTACAACGAGCTGTTCCGAGAATCGTACCACCACGCTGGATGATATCAGAAACGGAGCTCTTTTCCATATC
>CALZEZ010000286.1 GCA_945643825.1 uncultured Lachnospiraceae bacterium | reverse complement strand
AATCGGATATGACACCGGGACTTGCCAACAAGCTGTGTATCCCCGTGGCAACCAAGGTGTGCTGTAATTTCCCGGAAACCATGAAGCTCATTCCCGAGAGTAAGGCTGAGCTCACCGGTTCTCCCATCCGTGAGGAGCTTGCGAAGGGAAATAAGATCGCAGCCTATGATCTGTGCGGCTTCCACCCGGATAAGCCGGTTATCCTCGTCATCGGAGGAAGTCTCGGTGCCGCTGCCGTCAACAAGGTAGTCCGGGAGGCACTTCCGGAGCTTTTGCAGGATTATCAGGTCGTTCACATCTGCGGAAAAGAAAAAATGGATAACATGCTGCTCACCACCAAGGGCTACAAGCAGTTTGAATATGTCAAGAGCGAGCTCAAGGATATCTTTGCGATGACGGATCTCGTCATTTCGAGGGCCGGCGCCAACTCGATCTGTGAGCTGCTTGCATTAAAAAAGCCCAATATCCTGATTCCGCTTCCTGCAACAAGCAGCCGTGGGGACCAGATTCTCAATGCGCAGTCTTTTGAATCACAGGGCTACAGTCTGGTGCTGCACGAGGATGACCTGACCGCCAAGCAGTTGATTGACAAGGTGCATGAGCTTTATTTTACAAGACAAACCTATATCGATGCCATGTCCAACAGCCGGCAGGGCAACGCAACGCAGTCTATCATCCGGTTGATCGAAGAAACCATACAAAATAAAGAAAACAAAGCATAGGACAAAACAGACCTCACATAACCATGTATAAATGCCGTGTGAGGTCTTTTTATGCGCAAAAGGTTTAACAGGAAAGCGATCATCGGACTGGTCGTCTTTTCCTTTCTGCTTATTACCGCCTCTGTTTTTCTACTCTCCTATCACAGAGAAGAGCATCTCTTCCGAGCCTTCTGTCATCGTCTGTTTGTATCTGAGATGACCTGTGATACACTCTCCATGCATTATACCCTAAAGGATCCGGCAAGCTACTCGATCTGCAGCTATCAGCCGGTTCTTCCGGTCTATCAGAAGGGCAGTGAGCTCTATCATGCCATCGAACTGGAGAACTATACTGCCATATTAGAGGAGCTGTCCCCGTCAAAGCTGTCCGAGGAGGATCAATCCTTCTACCGGCTGCTTGAACGGTATCTGACGCTGCAGCAAAGGCTTGCGGAATATCCCTATTACAAGGAGCCCCTGTCTCCCTCCGGCGGAGCACAGACCGGTCTTCCGATCCTGCTTGCCGATTACCGCTTCTGCTCAGAGCAGGATATCCGTGATTATCTGGCCCTTCTTGACCAGTACGACGATTATCTTGACGGGATCGCACTCTATGAGCAGGAAAAAGCAGATGCCGGTCTGTTTATGGCAGAGGAATCCTTAAACAAGCTGCTTGAACAATGCGACACCATAATGGATGCCGATGAGCTTGTGTCCGGAACCCATTTTCTACAGACTACATTTCGTGAGAGAACGCAGAAGCTTGTTGAAGAACAAGTGTTATCTAACAAAAAGAAGGAACGATATGATCTCACCAACGACCGGCTGCTGCAGACCGTTGTCGCACCTGCCTATGAGGCACTGCAGGATAGTCTTATTGCGCTCTCAGATCAGTGTGGCGCATTAGGCGGTCTGGCAACGAAGCCACAGGGCAGTCAGTTCTACACGCTCTACTTCCAATCCATCACAGGCTCTGACAAAACACCCCTGGAGTGGAAGGCTCTTCTGCATGAGGAGCTGCTTGATACATTCCAACAGCTCGCCGCACTGCTGCAGCAGCATCCGGAGATCAAGAGCCTTCTGTCCCAAAGCGAAGCCTTCCCCCTGCAGAGCGCCGATGCTATCCTGCAGGATCTTTCCTCGCGAATGAAGCAGGATTTTCCTGCTCTTCCTGATCAGGTCACCTGTCAGGTAAAAAGTGTGTCTGACTGCCTGGCTCCCTACAGTGCTCCGGCCTATTATCTGACACCTCCTATTGATGATACGAGCCAGAATGTCATCTACATTAATCCGAAGGAGAAATCAAGTGGGATCGAGCTCTATACCGTTCTTGCCCACGAAGGCTTTCCGGGACATCTGTATCAGAGTGTTTATACGACCCGGTATCTTCAGGATGCAGGCGTCACACCGCTTCGCTATCTGATCGGCTATGGCGGATACGTCGAGGGCTGGGCACTCTATGTCGAGCTTCTCTCCTACGACTACGCCTCTCAGGTTCTGTCCGAGCACGGCTTTCAATCACAGGCGTTATGCTGCGAGGCACTGAAGCTAAACCGACGCATGCAGTTAGCGCTTCTGTCCCTCCTTGACATCAATGTACATGCAGAGGGTGCCCAGGTTCAGGACGTGTCCATCGTGCTAAATAATTTCGGCATTACATCCGGGCAGCGGGTTTATGAGTATCTCGTCGAAGAGCCTGCCAACTACTGTAAGTACTTCATCGGTTATCTGGAAATCGAACAGCTTAAGAAGGAGTATAATGCCCTTCATCCGGAGCTGGAATCAGACTCTTCGTTCCACCAGTTTTTATTAGAGTGCGGCGCACAGGATTTCATCGGGATTCGGGAACGCATGCAAGCATCGGATACACCAGCCTTGTTTGCCTCGTGAGTTGACATTTCGTCCTTTCAAGCTTAGGATAGGGATGTTAAGAAAGGATCTGATTGATTATGCAACAACTGTTATTTAGCCTGAATGCCACGCTTCCGATCTTCTTTGTCATGGTGATCGGGTATGTGCTCCGGCAGCTTAAGCTTGTGGATGAACCCTTTGTCAAAACACTGAATTCCTTTAACTTTAAGGTAACGCTTCCTGCTCTGCTGTTTCAGGATCTGGCCTCCTCCGATTTTGCAGCCGTGTGGGATACCACGTATGTCCTCTATTGCTTTCTTGTAACACTGTCGTGTATCCTGCTTATCTGGTTTCTTGCTGCAAAGTTCTTTCATAATAAGGAGCTCATCGGAGAATTCGTCCAGTCCTCCTACCGCGGAAGCGCAGCCGTGCTTGGAATCGCATTCATCCAGAACATATACGGCTCCTCAGGCATGGCTCCCTTAATG
>CALZEZ010000285.1 GCA_945643825.1 uncultured Lachnospiraceae bacterium | reverse complement strand
CGCGGTCTACTGCAGCAAAAAAACAACAGAATGGTCATCGAACAGGCCAAAATATATAAGGAAGAGGAGTTTGATCGGCTGGTAGGTAAAATCATGCCCCGGTATCCCCTTACAAAAGGCATCACGAACCATTCTATCACCAAAGCAGTGACACAGACATTGGAGCATTTGTCAATGGATGACCCGCTTCCGTTATCCATTCGCAACGAATATAAACTTATGGATTACCAGACGGCTGTCTCAACAATACATTTTCCTCCGGACTGGAATGCGCTTGTGACGGCAAGAGGGAGACTCGCCTTCGACGAGCTGTTCTATTTTATCCTTATGATACGAAAGAATAAGGAACATAATGAAAAACTAATTTGTGAGAATCCTTTTATTGAGACTGCAGATACATCACGCCTGTTAGAAGCGTTACCTTATCAGCTTACAGCCGCACAGCTACGTGTCTGGGAGGAAATCAAACAGGATATGACCTCTGGTCATGTAATGAATCGACTGGTACAGGGTGACGTGGGATCAGGTAAGACAATTCTTGCCTTTTTGGCTCTCCTTATGGCAGTGTCCAATGGTGCACAGGGTGCACTTATGGCACCGACAGAGGTTCTTGCCACACAGCACTTTGAAAATGTCCGGGAACTGATTCAGAAATATCATCTGCCTTTTCGTCCCGTCCTACTGACAGGAAGTGTTGGTGTCAAGCAGAAAAAAGAGATTTACCACGAAATAGAATGTGGTGATGTGAATCTCGTGATTGGAACACATGCCTTAATTCAGGAAAAAGTAAGCTACAAGAATCTTGCATTAGTTATTACAGACGAACAGCACCGTTTCGGAGTCAGACAACGGGAGAATCTGTTTTCCAAAGGAAATCACCCGCATGTTCTCGTAATGAGTGCTACACCTATTCCTCGAACCTTGGCGATGATTCTTTATGGAGATCTGGACATCTCTGTTGTTGATGAGCTTCCTTCCAACCGACGACCGATTAAGAACTGTGTGGTCAATCAAACCTACCGCTCCAAGGCCTATCAGTTTATTTCCAAGGAAGTTTCACTAGGACATCAGGTATACTGTATATGTCCTATGGTTGAAGCAGGAGATGATGATACCCTTGAGAATGTTATTGACTATACCGAGAAGCTGAGAAATGAGCTTCCTCCACAGATACAGGTTACTTACCTGCATGGTAAAATGCGCGCCGGCGATAAGAATCAGATTATGGATCAATTTGCAAAACACCAGATTGATGTACTTGTATCCACTACCGTTATCGAAGTGGGAATTAATGTACCTAACGCTACCGTTATGCTTATAGAAAACGCAGAACGCTTCGGTCTGGCACAGTTGCATCAGCTCCGAGGCCGGGTTGGAAGAGGAGATGCACAATCCTTCTGTATTTTTATCAGCGGAAATGACAAACAAGAGACAATGAATCGACTCGACATTCTGAATAAGAGCAATGACGGATTTGCCATTGCCAATGCTGACTTAAAGATGCGCGGTCCGGGAGATCTTTTTGGTATCCGACAAAGCGGAATACTCAATTTCAAAATCGCAGATATCTATCAGGATGCACTGCTGCTAAACGATGTTAATGAATGTGTAGACCGACTGTTAACGGAGGATGCATTACTACTTGCACCGGAACATGAAAAGCTTAAGCATTATCTTACAGCTGCATTAGAAAGGGCAGTTGACTTATCTGTTCTTTAAAGCTAAAATATTGAGTACAGGAGAAACAAAAGGAGATTAGAACTGTGGCTAAAATAGCGATTGTAACAGACAGCAACAGCGGAATTACGCAAGCACAAGGAAAAGAGCTCGGGATTTTCGTTCTTCCCATGCCCTTTATGATAGATGATGAGACTTATTTTGAGGATATCAACCTACAGGCAGAAGAGTTCTATCAGAAAATGGCTGCCGGCTCCAATATCATGACAAGTCAGCCGACGCCAGACTCCGTCATGCAGCTTTGGGATAGTATTTTGAAGGATTATGATGAAATTGTCCATATCCCGATGAGCAGTGGCTTGTCCAGTTCCTGTGAGAGTGCTATGATGCTTGCACAGGATTATGATGGAAGGGTTCAGGTTGTAAATAATCAGAGAATTTCTGTAACACAGAGACAATCCGCCATTGATGCCAGAATGCTCGCAGACCATGGTTTAAATGCAGCTACGATTAAAGAACGTCTGGAAGCAGATAAGTTCAATTCCAGTATTTATATTATGCTTGATACCCTTGTGTATCTGAAGAAGGGTGGACGAATTACTCCTGCAGCGGCAGCACTTGGAACAATCTTAAAGATTAAGCCGGTTCTACAGATTCAAGGAGACAAGTTAGACGCTTTTGCCAAGGCACGCACCTCGGCACAGGGTAAGTCTATTATGGTAAATGCCGTCAAGAGTGACATGCAGAATCGATATGGAATGGTCACGGATGGAACCGGATATTATCTCAGTATGGCACACACACAGAACGAAGCTGCTGCAAAGGCTTGGCGTGAAGAAGTTTTAAAAGAATTCCCTGTGGCAGAAATCTATATTGACAGACTTCCTCTCAGCATTGCTACGCATATCGGTCCGGGCGCAATAGCAATTACATGCACGAAGAAGATGGATTATGATGCTTAAGCATCTGGTCTACCTTTTCGCGTTCTTCCGGCGTTGAATAGCTTTGAATAATATGCATCATGATACCGGCCTCCTGGGTAGTGAGCTGTAATCCTAACTGCTTGCTTTTCTTGGAGGCTGTCATAATGATAGGAAGCATTTCCTTGGGTGATTTGCCATCACATTCTCTTGCTACCTGAAGCATGAAATCCAGCTTTCTTTTATCAATTTTTTCCAATTCACTGTCTTCTAACCATGAACGATCCATTGCTATTCTCCTTTACATTTTCCCTTGAAACATTTGAATGATTGATTCGATTGACCCAAAATCCTGTTCCATTCCGCCACATGCTTCCATGACATCCTGCATCTGCCGTATCATTTCCATATTCTCCTTCAACCCCTGAAACTGTTGTATTTTTGAGTATTCTTCTTCACT
>CALZEZ010000284.1 GCA_945643825.1 uncultured Lachnospiraceae bacterium | reverse complement strand
AGGATCCGGGACTGCACAGGACACTTCTTGGAGATGGTCTTGCAACGATCTTAGCTTCCCTGTTTGGCGCTCCTGCCAATACGACCTACGGTGAGAATACCGGTGTACTGTCTCTGACCAAGGTGTTTGATCCACTTGTAATCCGCCTGGCTGCTGTTTTTGCCATTCTTTTCTCGTTTTCACCCAAGATTGCTGCTGTCATCGGCTGCATGCCGGGTGCAACGACCGGTGGTGTTTCACTTGTACTGTATGGTATGATTTCCGCAGTCGGTGTACGAAACGTCGTAGAGAATCAGGTGGATTTCTCCAAGAGCCGCAATGTCATTATTGCAGCGCTGATTCTGGTGCTTTCCATTGGTATTACCTACAGTGCTGCCGGAGCGATCGCTTTCCCGATTGGCTCTGCAACGATATCCTTAAGTGGACTGGCTGTCGGTTCTCTGGTTGGCATTATCTTAAATGCGGTTCTTCCGGGCAAGGATTATAAGTTTGAGGACGATGATCCGAAGGAAACCGGTGTGAATTTCGAGGTATAAACTAGAACATAACAATAGAAAAGGTATCTGTCCTGGATTAGGATAGATACCTTTTTTCGTGACATTTATTACAGATGCCATAGCTCATTTCATAGAGGGTAAGTGGCCGGCCACAGGCGCGGCACTTTTGGATATAACGCCGTTTGCTGTTTTTTAACAGCTCCGTGATGCGGCTCTCGGTTTCTGCCTTTTCTGACAGGACGTAATCTAAGTCGATCTCTTTTCCGAGCCTTGTGGAAAACTGGAAATACAGATCCAGCTTCTTATAATAATTCTCCAGACTGATTAATTCATCATGGCCGAAGATCTGCTCCGGCTTGGAGACAGAGACATCGGCTGCATAGGTTTTACAGTAGTGCATCCATTGGTCTATGACCTCCGGATTTTTTACATCTATGTTGCAGGTGATCATGCGGTAGATGGTATGCTTGTCCTCAAAGCCTGCAATATGCTCCTTCTCACGTTCAAGAAGGTGGTAGAGGAAAAGGACATCAGTCATGTCGACCTTGACAAAAGGATCCGCCGGTGTGATATTCCCCCACTCCTCAATAATGCGATCCAAGGGCTCATACAGATCTAAAAGCTCCTGTGGGAAGCCAAGTCTTGCCTGTGTGATCGGTTCGGCATCAGCCGGAAATGTAGCCCGGATGAACTCAAGCTGTTCTTTTCCGTGGGCGTTGACATAGCCTGTCGGATAGAGCAGATAGCGCCCGGCGCGTCCTGCAATCTGGCGCACCTCCTTACCGTTTAGGTGGCGTCTTGTGATACCGTCGAATTTGAGCGTGTCCATGAAGATGATACGGCGGATCGGAAGGTTGACACCGAGTCCGATAGCATCTGTGGATACCACGACATCGGTCTCTCCTTTTGTAAAAAGCTCCACTTGCCTGCGGCGCACCTCAGGAGGAAGATTGCCGTAGATCACGCTGGCACGAAGTCTTCGTCCGCCTGCCTGCTCGATTCGTCCGGCAAGTCCTAACACGGATTTTTTGGAGAAAACGATCAGGGCATCGCCCTTTTGCAGATCATCCGGAAAGGAAAAGGGCTTCTCCTCAAACTGCAGCTGCGTATGTCTGGTATGTTCCACGATTTCATAGGTGTCCCGGCATCTTGTAATGATTTTCTTGAGAATGGGGAGAGCCTCCGGGCTGAAGCATAGATGGATCTCGGTGGCTTTTGCGCCCATGATTGCCCGTACCCAGGAATCACCTCGGGCGGGATCCTCAATAAATTGCGCCTCGTCGATGACGACCACATCATATCGCCTTTCGAAATCAAGCATTTCTACGGTGGCGGCATAGATTCCTGCCCCGGGCTCATCAATCCGCTCTTCTCCGGTGAGCAGGGAGCAGACAACACCATCCTTGTTCAGACGGTCATACACCTCAAGGGCAAGCAGACGTAACGGACCGAGATAGACACCGCTTTTTGCCTGCTTTAAGCGCTCGAGAGCATCGTGTGTTTTGCCCGAGTTGGTAGGACCGGCGTGCAGTATGAAATGCCGTTTCATGGCAAGAACATCCGGAAATTCGTGCTCCGGATCCCGTTGAATCAGATTGAGCACCTGTTCCCGGATTATCCGACTCTCGTATTCCTTATATTTTATGAGTACGCTGGTACCCTTTATCAGCTCGTGGGGGTGTGAATCCCAGAAGTCTAGCAGATTGTAGACGGTCTCCCTTGGCTTTTGCTCCAGGCAGGCCGCATCATAGCGGGCAAGCAGAGGAATCAGGGAATCACCGATCCGAAAGAAGGATATCGTATCGTCGCTCAGCATCGCACAGATACGGTAATTGCTGATGGTCTTATGCATGTCACCGAGCTCTGTCTGCGTGAAGCTGCCTTTTAGCAGCCGGTGCTCGAGCTCGTCAAGCTGGTTGGAAAGCTTCTCGCCGGTGAGAAGCTTAGCTCCTCCAAGCTGTCTTTTGGAGGAGGGAATTGCCGCATAGACCTTTTTGTAGTGTGTGATAAAGGAAAGAGCAAGTGCGGAATCCTTTTTCGGGAGGACTATTCTGTCTGTGTCTTTTTTCTGATTGTTTCTGGGTCTTCTTTTGCCACGATATGCCATGTTTTCCTGCACCTTTCCTTTTGTCCTCATCTATCATACTGGAAAAAGAAGGATTGCACAAGAAAAAGTGGCAATTTTTGAATACATAATAACAAAGAATGCCAAGACAGAAGCCGGAAAACAGGTTAGATTGTAGAGTATAGTATTTTGTCGAAAGGATGTTGGAAAATGATGCGGAATGTATTTGCAGATCTGGGAAAAACACAGGAAGAGATTGATCAGAGATTACAGGATATTTTTGATACCTTTTTTTATGGCCCCGAGGAGGAGCGGATTTACCATCCGGTAGAGCCGGACATGGGCTATCTGGAGGATACCGGTAACCATGATGCCAGAACCGAGGGAATGAGCTATGGCATGATGATGTGCGTCCAGCTTGATAAGAAGGAGGAGTTTGATAGGATCTGGAAATGGTCTTATACCTATATGTGGCAGAAGGAGGGTCCTGAGGAGGGATA
>CALZEZ010000283.1 GCA_945643825.1 uncultured Lachnospiraceae bacterium | reverse complement strand
AACATCCAAGAGCTGCCATAGAGTTCGAGAACAGAGAGAGAATAGATTATCCTAATTTCTACCAGGAATTGTTGGATAATTTCTAATAACTTATACAATATGAATTATAGATAGAAATGTATAATAGTAAGCCCGTTGCGATGCAATTTTTTATTACATGAAAATAGCTTGCAATGGGCATTTTTAGGGCTTTCTTGATCATTACAAAATAAAAAAACTCCGGATTGGCAGATCCGGAGTTCATAAAAAGGGGGGAGTATGAAAAAGTTTTTACTGTAGAAAACTAATGTTTTCTTCTTGAATATTATACTATCTTAAAATTGTAAATAAAATACGCTTAATTTGTTAACAGTTTGTGAACAATATAGTACTATAGTACATATTCAAAATTGACGCGTCACATGGAAAGGAAAAAACATGTACATCTACTCGTATATGTGATAGGATAAAACTAAGTCATGAGTGTAAGGAAAGGAACAGGAAAGTGAAAAAAGCCAATACATTTCGAACCAGAATATTTCTCTCCCTGTTAGCAATTGCACTCTTTCAGATTGTAGCTGTTATTTTTATTATTGATCTAACAGGCACGACACAGAAGTTGGATGAGAGCACCCTTCAGATTTATAAAAATGCTGTCTATAACCGTGGAGAAAGCATTCAGGAGCAACTTAAAGAATGGAGTAATATTATTCCCTACTGTGAAGCTGTTAATGAGATGATAAATGAGTATGCTATACAGCAGGAGAAAACGGTTCCTGAACTTTTAAAAAACGAACGAATGCAGGATCTTATACTGAAACAGCTTTCTAATGTGATGTCACAGTGTGTTGAGAATCAGGGAGTTGAGGACTGTTATATTATTCTGGAAGGAAATGGAGAAGATAAAAAGCATGCCATATATTTAAACTGCACACAGCAACAGGATATGACAGCATCTCTGACACTGGTTGATGTGACTGGCAAGGATTTTTACGAAAAGAACGCCACATTTAAAGAGGGTGTTTACTATACGGAAGAGTTCCTGTTTGGTTACAGCCAGCCATTGCTGGATCAGGATGGGATTTTCTATGGCGTTATGGGTATTGATGTGGCTTTGGAGCGTCTTAATCCATTACTTCCGACAGAAGAGCTGAATATTGACCCCGATGCTGCCTATTATTTGGGAGCTACAGAGGATGCGAGAACCTTTCACACGATTTATGTAAAGGGAGACCGATATGAAGAATTATTTCCGATCGGAGATTCGTTCACAGTCGGAGAACCGGTGAGTGGAGGCATTAATCGGAATTATTTTAATGATACAAAGAAGCGCTTTGATTTTTATTATTATCCGCTTTCTCTGTACAATTCCTCCAGCCCATTTCTCCAGGAGCGATGGGTACTGGGAGCTTTTGTTCAATATGATAAGCTTCATGCATCGTCGAGGCGTCTTGGAATGGCTCTCGCTGTTGCATTAAGTCTTTCTTTGATGATCAGTTTGGTAATTGCTTACCTGATTGCAAATAGCATGGCAAAACCCTTACTTACCCTGATGAATGGTTTGAAGACGATTTCACCTCGTCAGGTGAAGCTTCCGCGTACAAAGATCCGTGAAGTTGACGAGCTGGCACGAGAAATAGAACGTCGTAATTTTGAATCCTATAAGGCAGGAAATAAAATAGCAGATATTATTCAGCTTTCCAATGCAAAGCTCGGAATGTGGGAATGCCAGGAGAACAATGAACTTATTTTCTGTACAGAAAAGGTTTTTGATATTTTTAGAATTCCGAAAACTGAGTGGAAGGATAATTATATTCCCAAGGCTTTTTTTGAGGATATGCTTAAGACTATTATGTCCAGAGCAAAACCGGTAGAAGATGAGAAGGATGTTTATCATTATATTGATGCAAAGGGCAAGGAAAAGTATATTCGACTGAGTGAGAAACGGGATGAGAAGTCATGGCTGTGTTTAGTATCCGATGTGACTACAGATGTGATAGAAAAGAATAAAATCAAGCATGAGCGAGATTATGATCTGTTGACTAATCTATACAATCGCAGAGCGTTTGTAAAGGTTGTACAGGAGATAATTAGCTCTGATTCCTGTGAGAATGCGGTTGTATCCATCTGGGATCTCGATAATCTGAAATATGTGAATGATACCTTTGGACATGAAATGGGTGACAAATATATTTGCCAGCTTGCAGACTATTTTTCCCGTCTTGCGGATGAGCATTGTGTGGTTGCACGAATGAGCGGTGATGAATTTCTGTTGTTTATGTATAATCTGCCCGAGGAGGAATGTGTTGAGAGATTAAAGGAGGTTCATGCAGCCTTCTGCAGGGAGAAATTATATCTTCCTGATGGAAATCTGATGTCTGTAAGTGCGTCTGCCGGAATTTCATTCTATCCACGTGATGCACATAAGTATAAAGAATTGATACAGTATGCAGATTTTGCCATGTACGAGGTGAAGAAGAGCTCGAAGGGAGGAATTAATACCTTCAATAAAGAGCACTATATTCGAGACAATATTCTTGTAAATGGTGTAGGAGAGTTAAATCGTATTCTGCAGGAGGAAAGTGTAGTATATGCTTTCCAACCAATTATTTCAGTAAGGGAGTGCCGGGTTTTTGCTTATGAAGCGCTTCTTCATCCGGTTTCTGATACAATACATAATGCTACTGAACTATTACGTCTTGCAGAAAGTCAATCAAAGCTTGGGATGATTGAACGAATGACCTGGTTTCATAGTATTCATTCTTTCTTTGAAAAGTTACCACAGGGAAATGATACAAAGCTTTTTCTGAATTCCATTCCAAATCAATGTTTAAAGACAGCTGAGTTTGAAGAACTAGAAGCTATGTATGGAGAGAAGCTCCAAAGGCTTGTTGTGGAAATGACAGAGAGTACAAAAATAGACGAAGGGTCTGATGAGGAGAAGGATAAATGGTGCAAACGGTGGAGAGTGCCGCTTGCTTTAGATGATTTTGGTACCGGATATAGTAACAATGATATTCTGATATCCCGCGAGTTCCGTTATGTGAAGCTTGATATGAGCTTGATACAAAATATTCATTTGTATCCGAATGC
>CALZEZ010000282.1 GCA_945643825.1 uncultured Lachnospiraceae bacterium | reverse complement strand
GTAAGCTTGATTGCCGTCTGTCCCCCAAACTGCACCACAGCTCCGTCGGGATGCTCAATATTGACAATATTCTCAACATCCTCCGGCGTAAGCGGTTCAAAATAAAGCTTATCCGCAATATCAAAATCGGTACTTACTGTTTCCGGATTGTTATTTACAATGACAGTCTCATACCCCTCCTGAGAAAAGGCCCAGGTAGCATGAACCGAGCAGTAATCAAACTCGATTCCCTGTCCGATACGAATCGGTCCCGATCCAAGAACCAGAACCTTCTTAAGCGGCTTTGTCTCTACTGCCTCATTTTCTCCGCCATAAACCGAATAGTAATAGGGAGTAGTCGCTTCAAACTCTGCTGCGCAGGTGTCCACCATCTTGTAAGCTGCCACGATACCATGTGCATAACGCATCTGTTTGATCTCATCCTCTTTCCTGCCACATAGCCTTGCTATGACATTGTCAGGAAACTCGATTCTTTTCGCTTCCCGAAGAAGATCAACCGTAAGCTTCTCCGATTCCAGCCTGTGCTCCATCTGCGTCAGAATCGCCAATTTATCGATGAACCAATGATCAATCATTGTAATCTCATGAATCCGGTCATAATCGCCACCCTTACGAAGTGCCTCAGCAATGACAAAGATACGCTGATCGTCAACGATCGCCATGCGCTCATATAACTCCTCGAGAGACAGACCTGTGAAATCATAGCTTCTCAGACAATCGACATGCTGCTCCAACGAGCGCAAAGCCTTCATGAGTGCACCTTCAAAGCTGTTACAGATGCTCATAACCTCACCGGTTGCCTTCATCTGTGTGGTAAGTGTTCTCTTAGCCGTAATGAACTTATCAAAAGGCAGACGCGGGATCTTCACCACACAGTAGTCCAAAGTAGGCTCAAAGCTTGCATAGGTTTTTCCTGTAATCGCATTCTTGATTTCGTCTAACGTATAGCCGAGGGCAATCTTTGCTGCGACCTTGGCTATCGGATATCCCGTCGCTTTACTTGCCAGAGCAGAAGAACGGCTTACACGAGGATTAACCTCTATGACACAGTACTCAAAGCTGGTTGGGTGAAGTGCAAACTGCACATTACATCCGCCGGTTATTTTCAATTCATTAATGATATTCAGTGCAGAAGAACGCAGCATCTGATACTCTTTATCACTCAGCGTCTGTGATGGTGCCACAACAATACTGTCTCCGGTGTGCACACCAACCGGATCAATATTCTCCATATTGCAGACAGTAATGCAGTTGCCTGCACTGTCGCGCATTACCTCATACTCTATCTCCTTCCAGCCGGAAATACAGCGCTCTACCAGAACCTGTCCCACACGGGAAAGGCGCAGACCGTTTTCGAGGATTTGCTCAATCTCCATCTGATTATGTGCGATACCTCCACCCGAGCCTCCCAGCGTGTAGGCAGGGCGCAGCACTACCGGATATCCGATCTTTCTGGCAAACTCCACACCATCCTGCACGTTTTCTACCAGAAGAGAAGGGGCACAGGGCTCACCGATTCGCTCCATCAGATCCTTAAACTCCTGCCGTCCTTCCGCATTTCGTATCGTTTCAGCGGTAGTTCCAAGCAGAGTCACGCCATGACTATCCAAAAAGCCCGATTCCGCTAACTCCATTCCAAGGTTTAGTCCTGCCTGTCCTCCCATATTCGGGAGCAGGCTGTCCGGCTTCTCTTTTTCAATAATCTGCTGCAGTACCGGCACTGTCAATGGTTCAATATAAACCTTATCTGCAATATCCTTATCTGTCATAATTGTGGCAGGATTGGAGTTGACAAGAATTACTTCCATGCCCTCTTCCTTGAGCGACCTGCAAGCCTGTGTACCTGCATAATCAAACTCTGCAGCCTGTCCGATTACAATAGGGCCGGAGCCGATGACCAGAACTTTGTGTACGTTAGGATTCTTAGGCATTTGCTTCTCCTCCTTTCTCATCCATCATGCGGATAAACCGATCAAACAGATACCCGGAATCCAATGGGCCTGCACATGCCTCCGGATGATACTGCACCGTAAAAATGTTTTTCCCTGTATATTTCAGACCCTCATTTGTTCCATCATTTACATTCACAAACGCAGGAACCGCAACCTTGGGATCTAGCTTCTCCATATCAACCACATAACCATGGTTTTGCGAGGAAATATAGACGCGCCCTGTCTCTAAATCCTTCACCGGATGGTTGCCTCCACGATGTCCGTATTTCATCTTGTAGGTATCGGCTCCGGTTGCCAGTGCCATCAGCTGGTGCCCCAGACAGATTCCGAAAATCGGAATATCTGTATCATACAGCTTCTTAATCTGCGCTATAACTGAAGCACATTCCTTGGGATCTCCCGGTCCGTTGCTCAACATGATTCCGTCCGGTCTGGCAGCAATAATCTCCTCGGCCGTTGTTCCTGCCGGATATACCCATACATCACAGCCTCTCTGCGCAAGAGAATGCGCAATATTATCCTTTGCCCCCAAATCCAGAAGAGCAACTGTTTTGCCAGCTCCATTTAACTCTTTTACCATAGACGGACGAGGTTCCCGTATTCCTTTGGCATAAGCCTCTTTATCAAAGCGGGCACTTCCGGAAATCGGTCCATTCTGTTCCAAGGCTTTTACGCCCTGCACCAGATATTTTTCCTTGCAGGTAACCTTTTCCACTACGTTACCTGTTGTATATGCATTTAACCGGGGGAGGATTGTTTGCAGATCATAGTCGACATTTGTTGTAATCATGCCGTTCATCGTACCCTTTTCTCGTAAGATGCGAACAAGAGCGCGGGTATCAATTCCCGCAATGCCGGGAACATCGTTTTCTTCCAGAAATTGTTGAATAGAATAGTCACAGCGGAAATTGCTGGGAATCCGGGACAGCTCTCTTACAATAAATCCGTCCGGCCAGGGCTTTTTAGATTCCATATCATCCTTACAGATTCCATAATTGCCAATCAACGGATATGTCATACACACCGCCTGTCCGGCATAGGACGGGTCAGTCAGGACTTCAAGATATCCTGCCATGGAAGTATTAAAAACGATCTCACTGATTACTTCTTTTCGGGCACCAATATGAGTA
>CALZEZ010000281.1 GCA_945643825.1 uncultured Lachnospiraceae bacterium | reverse complement strand
TATTGTACCATAATATCTATTTCTGGGAAAGTAATAATTTCATGAAAAATTAAATAGTCGAAACACGCTTCTCATGATATACTCTCTATGTATCAATCAGACTATGAAAAAAACTAATCTTCTGATATATGGAAAGGATTGTTTCAATATGAAGAAAAAGATAACACTAATAGCTTTGATTATAGCTATCCTCCTTCTGGATATCGTGTTTGTATACCGGGGATTAAACTATTCCTACACGATGCAGGGAGACACCAAGGAGCTTTTTGCCCCCTATTATTCCTATACTCTGGACTGTGACTATAATCCATCTACCGGCGAGTTTGTCCGCTCCGGTGAGGATCCACAATTCTATCTCTATGGTCTGTCTGAAACCCTTGGTGGTCTTGAGATTAAGCTGGCCTCTGCTCTGGATGAGCCCATGCGCGTAGAGGTATTCTATCAGACGGCCACCATGTCAAATTTCTCCGCCAGAAAATCGGTTGTCACGACTCTACCTGCCGGCGAAACTACCTGCTTCATCAAGCTACCTCTTGGTGTGTATCAGGCACTTCGCTTTGATCTCGATGGCACTTACACGCTGCAGTCCATCACCGGCTGCGACAAGGCAATGAAAAAAACACCGATCTTCAACGGCTCCACCCTTATGACTTTCCTTAAGTGGCTGCCGCTATGCATCATCGGTATCCTGTTATTCTACCTTGCACACAAGGATCGTTATGAACGGACAGGTTCTGTTGTTCGTTCTCTCTTTGTGCAGCCCGATCACGAAACACGCAATCACGGTTATGATCTGTTACGAATCATTGCAGCTCTTATGGTTATCTGCATGCATGCGGCAAGAACAGCTCTCTCCGGCATTGCCAAGGAGCTTGCAGGATATCATTTTGTCTACATCCTCTTTATCATCGGACTTTCCTGCAATATGCTCTATATCATGTTGAGCGGTGCCCTTCTGCTTCAGGACAAGCAGGAAAGCGTTTTGGAATTTTATCGCAAGCGTTTTGGCAAGGTGGTCATCCCGTTGCTTTGCTATTATGTCCTGTTTCTGGACTTTAACCATATTTTTGATGATTCTCTCGGAGCCGGAATACTTACCTCAATCAAAATGATTCTCTCCGGAGCGCCTTCGTTTGCTCCGCAGTTCTGGCTTGTATATACTTTGATTGCCCTCTATCTGTTTACTCCGTTTCTGCGCAAAATGGTTAAGATTCTTAACACACAGATGCTGCAGACCCTTGTAATGGTCATAATAATCCTGAATCTTCTGACATCCTATCTACCGCTTGTCGGAATAAATTTCGGCGTCACCTCTTCCCTTGCTTCCTTTCTGGGAGCATACCTGGTTGGCTATTATATGACCACAGATGCCGCCGCACGACACAACGGCATGTATATCCGTATTGGCATATTCAGTCTGTTTCTCTCCATCCTTTTAGCGTATGCCCGGCCGGAGAATATCGCCTACATCTCAAACTGCGTTCCTACCACCCTGTTTATCAGCTGTGGTCTGTTCGCACTGGTACGCATGCTGCAGAGTTTCTTTAACCGCCCGCATTATCTGCTTGAGTTTTTCAGCAAATACAGCTACTCAATTATATTGGTTCACTGGTATATCCTGTTTGTTGTTGTAGAAACCTATCTTGGCATCAATCCGCAGCGTGGTCGCATCTTCGGAGGTGCTGTCGCAACCATTGCGCTTACCTTCCTGCTATCTGCTGCATATGGTTTCTTCTTCGAGAATATCATTATTCTTCCAATCCAGTATGCATGGAACAAGCTGCTGACACTCTTTAAAAAGCGCAGCGTACAAACAGCCTCCACTCTATTAATCTGCCTGTCTATCGGTCTCTTAACACCCTCGATAAAGGCGCAGGCTTATGCTCTGGAAACGCCTACGGGTGCAATTATTTTAACAGGGACTGACAGCGCCATCGATAAGACCGGCCTGACAGAGCTTGAAGTTGTGGAGGATCGCAATATCACCCTCATGGCAGTCGGGGATGACCTGATGCATATGGGCGTTGTCCGGACCGGACAAATGGCTGACGGAACCTTTGACTATTCTTTCCTCTTCCGTGGCATCGAGGACTTCCTTGCAGCTGCCGATATCAAGGTGATCAATCAGGAGACACCGTTTGCCGGAAACGAACGAGGTTTTTCAGGCTATCCCCGTTTCAATTCACCAACTCAGGTGGGTGACGCCATTGCCGCCGCAGGCTTTAATGTTGCTCTTCAGGCTTCTAACCACTCTGCCGACCAGGGAAAGGACGGCATGATAAGCTGTGCAAAGGAATGGGCGAAGCATCCCGAGGTTCTCATGGTAGGACTTCATTCTGAGGTTCCGCAGGAACGACAGATACCTCTGCTCACCATTGACGGCGTAACCATTGCCATACTGAACTACACCTACAGCACAAACAGCGAGGTATTTCCTTCCTCTTATGACGGCTACGTAGATATTCTGTGCGCACTCGACGAAAAATCACGTCGTCTGGACTTTACCCGATTAAATCCCAAGGTTATTGAAGATATCCAAGCTGCTGATGCCTTGGCTGATTTTGTAATCGTCTTCCCTCACTGGGGCACCGAGTACCAGACCTCTCCGTCTACCTATCAGAAAAACTTTGCCAAGGAGATGACACAGGCAGGTGCCGACCTCATTATCGGAACACATCCGCATGTAATTCAGCCCGTGGAATGGGTACAGGCTGACAACGGCAACGTATCTCTTTGCTATTACTCGCTCGGCAATTATGTATCCACGCAAAAAGGTGCCCTCAGCATGCTGGAAGCCCTTGCATGGGTTACACTGCATGTTGACGACACCGGTGTTTCAATCGTTCCCGAAGCCACAGGTGCTATTCCGATGGTATGCCAATACCTGAGTGGTCCGGTTCGAATCGACAATATTTATTTGTTGGAAAATTACACCGCTGAGCTTGCCGCCTCCCACGGAATCAGGGATTACGGAGGAGTCATCCTTCGTCTGGAGGATTTGCAGAACTGGAGCTCCCAGATTCTCGGAGATTTCGTGATATCTGCCGATACCGCTCTATCCGCTAAACCCTCCAGCCATTATGA
>CALZEZ010000280.1 GCA_945643825.1 uncultured Lachnospiraceae bacterium | reverse complement strand
CATGATCGTGCCTTTGCAGAGCGCGTCGTAAAGCGCCTGCGTATTTACCACCGGTCCTCTCGCTACATTGATGAGAATGGCGGTCTTCTTCATCTTTGAGAGAGCTGTCGCATCAATCAGATCTCTGGTGCGGTCAGTTAACGGACAGTGCAGCGAGAGAAAATCACTCTCGGCAAGCAGGGTATCAAAGTCTACTCTCTCATATTCCGTGCAGGTACTGTTCCCGGATGCGGAATAGAAGATGACACGACAGCCGAAGGCTCTCGCGATGTCGGCAGTCTTTCGTCCGATGTTACCCATTCCGATAATTCCCCAGGTTTTGCCTGCAAGCTCGGTGAAGGGCACATCAAAGTTGGAAAACCGCGTCTGGGCAGCGTAGGCTCCGCTTTTGACATAATCATCATAGTACGCGAGCTTCTGCGACAGGGCAAGCGCAAGCGTGAACGTGTGCTGCGCCACCATTTCGGTGGAGTAATTCACCACGTTGCACACTCGGATGCCGCGGCTCTTGCAGTAGGCGAGATCCACATTGTCATAGCCGGTTGCAAAGTTGCAGATCAGCTTCACATTCGGTGCGTCCTTCAGGGACTGCTCACAGAACGGCGCCTTATTGCCGATGACGATATCCGCATCCTTTACCCTCTGCGCTACCTCTTCTACTGTAACGGTATTGGGATAGTAAGTCACTTCACCAAGCTTCTCATAGCAGTCAACCGGAATATCAAGACCTACACTGTTTCTCTCTAGTACAACGATCTTCATCCTCAGATTCCTCTTATAATCTCTTTAACAGAGCTTCTCTCTGTTCCTCATAGCCCGGCTTTCCAAGCAGAGCGAACATGTTCTTCTTGTAGCTCTCTACGCCCGGCTGGTTAAACGGATTCACGCCAAGCAGGTATCCGCTGACACCGCAGGCAAACTCAAAAAAGTAGAACAGCTGACCAAGATAGAACTCGTTGACCTCGGGAACCTTGACAAGAAGGTTGGGAACCTGTCCATCGGTGTGTGCCAGAATCGTTCCGTTCATCGCACTCTTGTTAATGAAATCAACCGTCTTGCCTGCCAGATAGTTCAGTCCGTCCAAATCTACCGGCTCCTCATTCATCACAAGCTCCTCGCGGGACTTCTCGATCTCGATGACAGTCTCAAACATGATTCTTGCGCCGTCCTGGATAAACTGTCCCATGGAGTGAAGGTCTGTGGTCAGATCCACGCTTGCCGGGAATAAGCCTCTCTGGTCTTTTCCTTCCGACTCGCCAAAGAGCTGCTTCCACCATTCGGATACGAAGTGAACGGCAGGCTCGTAGTTTGCAAGGATCTCTACGCTCTTGCCCTTGCGCAGGAAAATGTTACGGAGTGCTGCGTACTGCATCGCATCATTTTCTTCAAACGGGAGCTCTAAAGCTGCCTTGCGGCCGCTTGCAGCGCCTTCCATCAGTTTATCGATATCAGCACCGGATACTGCAATCGGAAGCAGTCCAACTGCGGTAAGCACGGAGAAGCGTCCTCCCACATCATCGGGTACAACAAAGGTCTGATAGCCTTCCTCATCAGAGAGCTTTTTGAGTGCTCCCTTCGCCTTATCGGTGGTTGCATAGATTCTGGCTGCCGCCTGCTCCTTGCCGTATTTTGCCTCCAACTTCTCCTTGAAGATTCGGAAAGCGATTGCGGGCTCGGTCGTCGTGCCGGATTTTGAGATAATGTTAATCGAGAAATCTCTGTCGCCAACCACATCCATCAGATGCTTTAAATAGGTGGAGCTTATGGAATTTCCCAGGAAATAAATCTCGGGTGCCTTGCGGATGCTCTTGTCCACCATGTTGTAGAAGCTGTGTCCTAAAAACTCAATCGCTGCTCTTGCTCCGAGATAGGAGCCGCCGATACCGATGACTAAGAGTACCTCGGAATCTCCCTGAATCTTCTTTGCTGCGCTCTTGATGCGTGCAAACTCATCCTTGTCGTAATCGACCGGCAGATCAATCCATCCAAGAAAATCATTTCCCTCGCCCGTCTTATCTACCAATACCTTCTTTGCGTCCAAGGCAAGCTTCTTCATCGTCTCTACTTCATGATCACTGACAAAAGGTGCCACTTTGGAATAATCAAATGTCACTTTACTGCTCATACCAATATTCCTCCTCGAATAAAATCGTTCGCGTTAAGTGTAGCAAATCACCCTGTATTTTTCAAGAAAAAAAGGACAGTTCGTCAAAGAGCTCTACAAGCTCATCCCACTGTGAATCCCCGTCCTGTTTTTTATCCACTGCGGTCTCTTTCACAGCCTCCCCATCTTCCTCTTTTTCCTCATTGGCTTGTCCTTTCTTTGGTGCTGCATGCCCGCCGCGGTCTAAATACCGGACAAGCTTTCCACGCAGCCTGTCCAATTTGGTCTGAATATCCACAACCCCGGAGATTGCATAATAACAGTAAAGTCCGATCATGCTAAAAATATAAAAAGGCAGAAGGGAGCCGATCGTCTCCCCGCGGACGATTCCGATGCACACGCCCACGCCGCAGAAGATAACGGAGAGCATCAGTCCCTGCAAGGAGAGCTGCTTTAACCCCCTGATGCCAAACGGGCCGATTCGGTACGTGTCCAGACACTTTTCCACATGTTCGTTTAGATTGATCTGTCCGGGATGAACCCGGCATTTTTTTAAGAAAGGGCTCTTGGCACCGGTGGGCTTGTCCAGCTCATCAAGGAGCTTCTGGAGCCGGATGCCCACAAGAACCTGGACTGCAATGCTTCCAAATAAAAAGAATGCCACCAGTCCGGAAAGAAGTTTGTGTGTAGAAATAAATAACAGCATATTTTTTCACCTCGCGAAATAGGATTCTATTTAAGATTATATTGCCATTCTTCCAAAAAAATGCTAAAACTGATGTGAATGAATAGAAAGGTTCAATCAATAAGATGAGTAAAAGGATTGTTTTGACAGGTGGCGGAACCGCCGGACATGTCACCCCCAATATCGCTCTGCTGCCCCATTTAAGGGAGCTTGGCTACGAAATCTTCTATATGGGTTCCTATGACGGAATCGAAAAGCGTCTGATCGAGGATTTCGATCTCCCCTACTATCGAATTGCTACCCGAAAATTCCGC
>CALZEZ010000279.1 GCA_945643825.1 uncultured Lachnospiraceae bacterium | reverse complement strand
GGAAGATGAAATGTGACTACTGCGGTGCAAATGTTACAATTGATGATAGAGAATGCCCCTATTGCCATAGTCTGAATACGCATTATGTGAAGCATCGAGAGGCAATGCAGCATTATGAAAATGCTTACAGCAAGACCAGGCAGGAGGTTTACGAGAAGGCGGGAAGAGTTTCGCAGAATGCGGTGCGCGTGACGATATTAACAGTCATGATCGTGCTTATACTCGTACTTGTCCTTGCAAACGCAGGCTCATGGCGCATTGCTCGTATGATTCGAAGCTATCAGGTTAACAGAAGGTTTAATACGCATGTTGCTGCATTGGAAGCCTACATGGATGAGGGAGACTTTGATGGATTCACGAATTACTATCTGGTTCAGGATCTGAGTGTATCGGAAGCGATGCGCGATGAATATAGTCACGCCTATATGGCAGCAATGAATGCACAACAGATTTTGATCGGATGCGAGCAGCTGGTAGATTTTCAGGATAGTGAGGTGGCCTACAGAGCCCCGGATCAGTGCGTTAAGGATATTGCTGAGAATTTGTTTGGTCTTTATCGGTATTATAATGAAGATACCTATTATCATGAATATTATGAGAAGCATGCAGCGTGGATTGACAGTCTTCGCAACCAGGCAGAAACTTTGATTGAGGCATATGTTGGAGTTCCGGAGGAGGAGTTTGAAAAGCTTGTGTCGATGTCGGAAGCCAAAATAATTGTTACATTGGAGGATAGCTATGAAAAGCGGTAAGCTGCAAATGGATGGTAAACTGTTTCGAGTGCTTGTTATTGTGTTGGCGGTCATCATGATGGTGCTTGCATTTAACCTGATCTTTAATATTCGCGATTATTCATCCTGGCAGGCGAACGACGAGACAAGCTTTTTGTATCGCATTCAGTATCAGGAATTTAACAGAATGTCTTATATGGTGGACAATAATCGTATGCATCATGTGAAAGAAACAGATGGTTTGAAAGATTGTTATGCGATTTCCGACTATTATACGGCGGCAGTCTATGAACGTGCTTATGCAATCTGCGGGAATCCGGAACAAGAGCGTAAATACGAGGCTCGTATGGAGAAAGCCCTAAGCGAAATGGGTACGCTATCCCAAACGGCAGAACTGATTGACGGCATGTTTGATGATTATTTTAAACAATAAGAAGAGTTAAAAGCCTCACAAACAGCATAATTACGCTGTTTGCGAGGCTTTTTCTGTGGAAGAAAAACTTGACTGTCAAATTGCGGGGTTCTATAATTTTAATAACATATGTCTTTATTTTGTACATAATGAAGTTTTGATGAATAACCGATGTGTAAAACTTTATTTATCAGGGGAGAGATCATGTCAACATTGAATTTTCATCCAATTGCTCTGGAGGATTACGATACAGTCTATAAGTACATGTCAAAACATGGAGAGGGCTCCTGTCAGCATTCCTTTGTCACGATGTTCTCCTTATATGAGAAATATGGAGATGCCATATGCGAACAGGATGGCTTTCTGTATGTGCTTAGAGAACATCTGTGCCATGATAATGTAAGAGTGTATCTGGCTCCTATGGGTGATGGCGACCGGAGAGATGCCTTTGAAAGGATTTTGGAAGATGCGCACAGCCATCATGCAATCGCAGAATTTCAGACGTTGACGGAGACTGCCTGCCGATTTCTGGAGGAACAGCTTCCGGGGAGATTCCGGATGACGGAAACTCGTGATTACGCGGAGTATATCTATAGTACGGAGAAAATCTCCACATTTCCTGGTGCAAAGCTGAGAAACAAGAGAAAGGAACTGAACCGGTTTTGGCGGGAATACGGTGATAGAGCATCAGTAACTGTAATTGAAAAAGAGGATTTTCCCGAAATATGGGAATATGAAGGGAAATGGGTGCTGCAAAATCAGGAAGACCATGATCGATTTGCCTTGGAGCGGGAAGCAAGAGCAATAGAGCTTCAGCTAAAGCATTATGATGCCCTGCACCTTTCTGGAATTGTTGTGCGTATTGATAATGTTGTGCATGGGTATGCTTATGGAACCTCACTCAGTGACACCTATTATGATGCGTTGATTCAAAAGGGAGACAGAGATATTCCCAATATTTACAGAGCACTTTTTAGCGAATCTGTAAAACAGTGTGCACTTTCCCAAGCCTATGTGAATGCAGAGGAGGATGTAGGTGTCATGGGGATTCGGGAATCTAAACTTTCCTATCAACCGGATATTCTGTTAAGAAAATACATTGTAAGCGAAATTCTTTAGAAATGCGAGGATCAATTTCATGAAGAAAGAAAGACTTTCTACCTTAGGGCTTTTGTTAATAACTGTCTGGGCGGCAATGCAGTATATTTTTCTGCAAAATATTCCGGATACGGTATCTACATTTTGCACGCTGTGCATTACGAATCTGGTGGGTCTTGCCATTCTTGGCGTGACGCAGTTGCGGAAACTTAAGAAAATCCAAAAGGCGACATTGATAAAGGGAAGCATTCTTGCTATTGAATTATGCTGTTTCAATTTCTTTCTGCTTCTCGGTTCCCGCAATATGGATTCTGTAGTCATTTCCAGCGTGGCATCCATGTATTTTGTTTTTGTTACCCCGTTACTTCTTTTACTTAGGAAAAAGGTCAGCTTTCGCTCGGTAGTTGCTACTTCAATTGCAATCATTGCACTGATTTTGATGTTTGGCGGAGACGCGGGTAGTCTGTTTGGCTCAAAAGACGTGATATATCTGCTTATCGCGGATTTCTTCTTTGCATCGTATGTTGTCAGTGTTTCATTGCTGGGAGAGAATGAAAATTCAGTGCTTTTGACGATCAGTCAGATGACATTTGCGGTTGTCTTTTCTTTTATCGGATGGATTGTTGAGATCTGCCTTGGGCGTGGTCAGATGGCATTGCCTTCTGATTCCAATTTCTGGATCAGTGTTATTTTTATCGGTGTTTTTATCAGGGCACTTTATACGCTTATTCAGTTTTCCTGTCAGAAAAATGTTGCTCCTATTAATGCGTCCCTGATTTTCTCTTCGGAGATTATCATAACTCTGATTACGAATCCGTTCATGTGCAGAGTGTTCCATATGGAGTATACGCCGGCAACCGGTTATCAGATTATCGG
>CALZEZ010000278.1 GCA_945643825.1 uncultured Lachnospiraceae bacterium | reverse complement strand
TGATTATCCTTTGTGATTCCCTGGCAGATGCAAAAGGTTTTTGTGTTTTGGAGAAGCGATTCGTGGATACCACAAGAAGATATGGTGTTTTTCCGTTTACCGTAGACAGATGGAATCATATTTTTGAAATCAAAGAACATTTTGAAACGCTTGCAGACACATCCATTTATAGATTATTACCCGGAATTGTGAACTGTATTTTTGAATAGGCAGATAGTGTCCGAGGTGGAAAACCAGGCATCCATGATGTTGCTATTTTGGTGAAAGTGGACAAATCACCTCATTTCTTGAAATAAGTCCCAACAGATCCGCACTTTTTTGGGAAAAAACGAAAAAAGTCCCAGTAAATTTGAAAATTACTGGGATTTTTTCTCAAAAAAATAAAAATAGTGCGGATTCACTGGGACGGAAAACGAAATAAGTAGAAAAAAGTCCCGGACGGTTTACATAACGTGATCTGAGCTTAGAAAGGATGAAATGATATGAATAAGAAATTATTGGAACAAGTAGTAGAATTCAGTGGGAAACCCGCATTATTTGCAAAAGGCACAGGGAATATATGGACAGAACCCCACCTTTCGGATCAAATGTTAAGCTGCCATGTGGATTTAACGAATGATTTGGCGAGCAGGCGTGAGGAAACGATTGAAAGGACTGTTTCCTTTCTTAATAAGAGAATTGAAAAGGAAAGCAGTATCCTTGATCTTGGGTGCGGTCCGGGATTGTACGCAGAGAGACTCTTTAAAAGTGGACATAAGGTAACGGGTGTTGATTTTTCTGAGAATAGTATTGAATACGCCAGAGATAGTGCGAAAAGCAAAGGAATGGAGATTGATTATGTCTGCAGTGATTTCCTTAAACTGGAATATAAAGATTGCTATGACATGGCAATGCAGGTCTATGGTGAGTTAAATACGTTCTCCAATGAGGATCGTGATAAACTGTTAAAGATAGTAAAAGAGGCTTTGAAACCGGGGGGACTATTCATTTTTGATGTGACCACTCCTGGGCATAAGGAAAATGGCATAAAGAAAGACTGGCAAGCTGGAGCAGAGGGATTCTGGCGTGCTGAAAACCATATTGTTTTACAGGATAGATTTGATTATGAGGATAATATCTGGGCAGAGCAGTATATTGTTATCGATGAACAGGACATAAAGGTTTATCGCAACTGGTTTCATGATTATACCAAAGAGTCGATTGTGAAGGTCGTGAAGGCAGCAGGATTTAGCGAGGTTCAAGTATTAGGAGGATTGTATACCGAGGAAGAGGAGAATGAGGCAGACTGGCTTACCGTGATTGCCAGAGCCTAGAAGAATGGGGACAAAGATGAAAAATGATTTGACGCAGGGATCAGTGATGAAAAAGCTGTTGCTCTTTGTGCTTCCTATTTTTGGAGCCAATCTGCTTCAGGCTATGTATGGTACCGTTGATTTGATTGTAGTTGGATTTTTTTCTGATGCATCCTCAGTTTCGGCAGTTGCAACAGGAAGCATGACGATGCAGACCATTAACGGGGTTGTCTTTGGTCTGTCGATGGGAAGTATGGTACTTTTAGGGCAATGCATCGGTGGAAAAGATTATCAGGGTGCAACAAGAACAATAGCATCTTCAGTCCTGTTGTTTTTATCGATTGGACTGATAATGACCTTGGCAGTACCACTTACTGCCGGCAGACTTGCGAAGCTTATGAATGCACCTGTTGAAGCGCTGCGACAAACGGTATCCTATATTCAGGTGTGCGGAATAGGTGTTCTTGCCATCATCTTTTTTAATGTGATAAGTGGAATGTTTCGTGCATTGGGTGACGCCAGAAGTCCTTTTCTCCTGATGCTCATATCTTGTGTATCCAACATTATTGGAGATTTAATCCTGGTTGGAGTCTTTCATATGGGGAGCACAGGAGCGGCTGTTGCAACCGTATTTGCACAATTAATCAGTGTATTGACAGCATTGCTTTTATTAAGGAAACGAGGTATAGGGTTTGAATTTCATAAGGATTGTTTTAAACCTGCAAAAGAGGAAACGGTTAAGGTGCTGCAATATGGCTTGCCGATTGCGGCGCAGGATGCACTGACCGGAATTTCTTTTGCAATAATCATGGCAATCCTGAACAGCTTTGGATTAGTGGCATCGGCAGGAGTGGGAATTGCACAGAAGATTGTTGGTCTGATTTTCCTGGTTCCGGGAGCAATGATGGCTGCAGTATCTGTATTCTCGGCACAGAATATTGGTGCGAATCAAAGAAATCGCGCAAGGCAGTCCATGTTCTATGGCATGATAAGTACCTTCTGTGTTGGTATTGTGATGTTCTATATCAGCTTCTTCCATGGTTCAATTCTTGCGGGCATGTTTACTAGAGACAAGGAAGTGTTAGCGGCTGCGACGGATTTCTTAAAATCGTATGCCATAGATTGTGCTCTTGTGGGGTTCAATTTTAATATGACAGGATACTTGAACGGCTGCGGAAAGACATTGTTTGTTTCTCTTCAGGGAATTCTGAGTACCTTTCTTGTTCGTATCCCGGTTTCCTTTTTTATGAGTAAAGTGGCCAGAGTGACTCTATTCGAGGTAGGACTTGCGACACCGTGTGCAACGGTATTTGCAATTGTAATAACAACGATTTATTTAGTGATCTATGAGAGAAGAGTAAGGATGTCTGGTTAAATGTTGGGAGGAAAGAGCGTGAAAAAGAAAAATGGTTATTTCTGGGTTCTTGTATGGGGACTTGGTCTTGCAGGGCAATTATGCTGGAATATGGAGAACCAATGGTTTAACACCTTTGTGTATGAGAAGATAGCAAAGAATCCTACGATTATTTCCTGGATGGTCGCGATTTCAGCGATTGCAACGGCTCTATCCACTTTCTTAACCGGAACAATGGTTGATCGACGAGGTCGAAGAAAAAGAGCAGTAGCGATTGGTTATATCTTCTGGGGGATTTTTACAATTTGCTTTGGATTTACCCAGTATATTTCAAATCTTGTATTGACTGCTGCAGTCGCAGTTGTAGCAGCAGATGCGATAATGAGTTTTTTTGGATCTATGGGGAATGACAGCGGCTTCAATGCATGGATGAATGACCATTTAAACGATACAAACAGGGGACAGATTGGAGCAGCA
>CALZEZ010000277.1 GCA_945643825.1 uncultured Lachnospiraceae bacterium | reverse complement strand
TTAAATAAATCGGATGCTTCGGCATCCGATTTTTATTTTGTCCGGGCTTCAAACAAATGTTCTCTTGTGATATAATAGGAATAGTTTTGTAACAAGTGAGGAAAATGTGCATGGGATTACAGTTTTGGTTCGGTGCCAGCGGCTCAGGAAAGAGTCATCTTTTGTATCAGCATATCATAATGCAGGCAAAGGAGCAGGAAGACAGAAACTTCCTTGTGATTGTTCCGGATCAGTTCACGATGCAGACGCAGTGGGATCTGGTGGCTCAATCGCAGAGCAAAGGGATTTTCAATATCGATGTACTCAGCTTCGGGCGTCTGACGAAGCGTATTTTCGATGAGGTTGGCGGAGAGAATCTTCCGGTTTTGGATGACACCGGAAAAAGTCTTGTTCTGCGCAAGGTGGCGGCTGACGTGGAGAATAAGCTTCCGGTTCTTGGCAGGAATCTTCATAAGATCGGTTATATCCACGAGGTGAAATCTGCCATCTCGGAATTCATGCAATATGGCATATCTGTGAGCCGGCTGGAAAGCGTGATGCAAGAGAGTGCAGCGAGAGGAGCCCTGCAGGCGAAGCTAAAGGATTTATCCGTCTTATATGCACATTTTCTGGATTATATCAATGAGAGCTTTATCACAACGGAGGAAACCCTTGGAAGGCTGTGCAGACTGCTTCCCCAGTCCCGTCTTGTGAAGGATGCAGTGGTTTGCTTTGACGGTTTTACCGGCTTTACGCCTATCCAGAATGAAGTGATTCTGACGATGACCGGTCTGGCAAAGCAGGTCATCGTATCGTTGGATATGGAGGAGGAAGAGGATCCGCATCAGCTGTCCGGAGAGCAGAAGCTGTTTTACCTGAGTGTGAGAACAGTGAATCAGCTGGAGAGGCTTCTTGACGGACAGGAGCTGCCGAAGCTGCCGGATGTCTGGATCAGAAGAAAGGAAGGCAGAGTGGCCAGATTTGCCGATAATCCGGAGCTTGCCCATCTCGAGCGGTATCTGTTCCGTTTTCCGGGAAGGGAATATGAGGCTGCCCCGGAGAGGATATCGCTTTTTCAGGCGTCAACACCCAGGGAGGAGGTGCGCCAGACCTGCATTAAGATTGCAAAGCTGATCCGGGAGGAGGGCTACAGCTATCGGGATATTGCGGTAATAATGGGAGATACCCAGACCTATGCCGGAAGTGTGAAGGAGCTGTTTACACGGTTTGGTTTTCCATTTTTTCTGGATCAGACGAGAGGCATCCTGCTCAATCCCTTTATTGAGCTGATTCGATCTGCACTGCGCATGCAGGAGCGGGACTTTTCTTATGAAGCAGTATTTCATTACCTAAGAAGCGGACTGACAGGCTTCTCATCCGAGGAGATTGATCTGTTTGAGAACTATGTACTGGCGCATGACATCCGTGGAAGAAAGCGCTATGAGCATCTGTTTGTCTACCGCGGGGAGGAGACAGAGGAGAGTCTCGCCTATTTAGAACAGATGAATGCGCTAAGGGAGCGGCTGATGGAGCAGCTGGAGCCGCTGCTTGTTCCCTGCGAGACGGTGGGAGACTATGCGCGTGCGCTGTATCACTTCCTTGAGGCGGGAGAAATCCAGCAGAAGCTTGCGGATTATGAAGCTCTTTTTGAAGGGCAGGGAGATACCGAGCGAGCGAAGGAGTATGGTCAGATTTATCGCCTTGTGATGGATCTGTTGGATCAGATTGTCGGGCTTCTCGGTGAGGAGAAGATGGACAGGGAGCAATTCTATGAGATTTTAGATGCCGGCTTCGGGGAGATTCAGGTCGGAACGATTCCACAGAATGTGGATCGCATTGTGGTCGGTGATATGGAAAGAACCAGACTGAAACAGATCCGGGCTTTGTTCTTCCTTGGGATTAATGATGGAAATATCCCCCGGGCAGCGAAGAGCGGAGGACTTCTCTCGGACATTGACCGAGAGTTTCTGGAGGAACAGAATCCGGATATGGAGCTTGCTCCTACACCCAGAAAGCAGATGTATATCCAGAGACTGTACCTTTATATGAATATGACCAAGCCAACGGACAGACTGTTTTTGTCCTATGCAGTAGTTGGAGCAGATGGGAAGAGCCTGAGACCGGCCTATCTGGTAGCATCCATGCAGAAGCTCTTTCCGAAGCTCCGTGTGGAATTCCCGGAAAAAATGGCTCTGAAGGATCAGCTCATGTGTGAAGAGGATGGCTATGATATGCTCGCGGCAGATCTTCGTGATTATTGCGTGGGTATTTCCTCTGATGAGGTGAAGCTTCTGATCCGTCTGTATGGAACAGGCGGTAACAGAATCTATGATTGCCTGGAGCAGGCGGCGTTCCGGGTATACCGGGACAGTAAGCTTTCGAATAAGACGGCGAGGCTTCTATATGGGAGTCTGCTGCAAAACAGTGTCAGCAGACTGGAGCGGTTTGCCGCCTGCGAGTACGCTCATTTTCTGCAATATGGTCTGCAGCTTTCAGCGAGAGAACAATATGATTTTGAAGCATCCGATCTGGGAACGATTTTTCATGGGATACTGGAAATATTTGGACGCAAAATTCGCGAGCATGGCAGCAGCTGGCTGACCTTTACACAGGAGCAGGCGGGAGAGTGGATAAGAGAGGCCATTGAGGAGTTTGCCACGCAGTATGGGGATACCATTCTCTACAGCAGCGCCAGACGACAGTACGTTCTGACCCGGATGGAGCGTGTGATGAATCGGACAGTTTCCACACTCAAAAATCAGCTGGTAAAGGGTGTGTTTGAGCCGGAGAAATTTGAGATGTCCTTTTCCAAAGTGGAGGATCTGGCCAAGGTGGATGTTTCCCTGACACAGGACGAGAAAATGAAGCTGATCGGACGGATTGACCGTGTGGATGTATTTGAGGATGCTTCTCACGTATATGTTAAGATACTGGATTACAAATCGGGCAAAAAGCAGTTAGATCTGGCGGCTGTGTATTATGGTTTACAGCTGCAGCTGGTGGTATATCTGAATGCAGCGATGGAGGACCAGAAATCGAGACATCCGGATAAGGAGATTGATCCGGCAGGTATTCTGTATTATCGCATGGCGGACCCGTTAGTGGAGGAGTGCGGTGAGGATGAGGAGCATATCCGGGCACAGAT
>CALZEZ010000276.1 GCA_945643825.1 uncultured Lachnospiraceae bacterium | reverse complement strand
GTGTCAGGATTAACGCATCCTGCTCGTGAAATCTTCCGATCGCGATGGAACCACTTTGATCGGCTTCCCGTATTTTTTCTGTTACATAAGACACGGCTGTTCTGGAATCATAGTTTGTATTCATATCCTGCACAATGGAGCGATAGACCTTAATCCCGATTCAAACCACGGAGATGGAGGAGAGGATAAAGACAAGGAACAGTGTCAGGATGAACAGCACATCAATCATATGAGAGGATTCATTTCTGGTATTCATGGGTTAATCCTTTCGGATAATGGTGATATCTGGTAAAAGGTTAGAGCCTACAATAGTATAGTCGACAAAAAACAGATCCTCGTCGTAGGTCAGTCCATAGTGCTCCTGTAGATAGGCGAGACTGGGGGGATAAGTACCTTCGACTGCATAACACTGTACAACGCAACGCTGGAGGGCTGTCTCCAGGCTTTCCTGCTGCTTTGCAATGGTGTTTTCGCTGATATAGCTGATACCGAAGTACAGGGCAAGCAACATAAGAAGACTAAAGCCTGCAGAAAAAAAGGAGGCTCTTCTCTGTTTTTGTTTTTTCTCGTTCTTTACAAATCTGTTCATAATCGAAATAGGAATCTCCTTAGCCAATGCTGGACATAATACCAATGAGTGGAAGGATTACAGATAACAGAATCAGACCGACGATCAGAGAGAGAATAATGACCAGTGTGGGTTCCAGTGTGGAGATAATGGAGCGCAGCTTCTGATCGGTTTCCTTTTCATAGTTCTCTGCAATTTTTTTCATTGCGACATCGATGGAACCGCTCTTATAAGATACGGATACCATTCGTGAGTAGATATTGGAAAAAATGCCTGCTTTGACAAGCGCCTCAGCAAAATTGTCACCCTCTTCAATGTTTTTCTTACACTGTGCAATCTTTGAAGACATTTTTGCATTTCCGACCATGAGATTTACCATATCGAGACTGGAATAGGTGTCCAGACCACTGCTTAAGGTCAGCGCCATGCCGTTTGCAAAGCGTCCGGCGGATACTTTGTCGTAGAAATCACTGGTCAGAGGAAGACGCATTAGGATTTTGGTAAGTATCTCTTTTCCCTTGCGCGTATGAGAGGTGACAAAATACAATGCGCATAAAATCAGGAGAATCACAATAAACAGGATGGAGTAACGGTTCAGGGTGGTTCCAAGCCGTAATAAACCGGCAGAAAATCCATTGATTTCACCGCCTAACTGGTGGAAGACCTGCTGGAAGATCGGTAACACCTTTGTGATCATGACGATAATAACAACAACCATCATGGCAATCATAATCATTGGATAGCTGACGGCACTCTTGACACTGGAGGCAATTTCCTCTTCCTTTTCATAATAATCAGCTAGAGACTGCATGACAGAATCGAGATTACCGGATTGCTCGCCGAGTAATATCATGTTGAGAACATATTCCGGAAAAACCTTTGGTGCAGCAACAGCTTTGGAAAAAGGTTCGCCCTGCATACAGATATCAAGAATGGACTGAAGGATAGCTTTGCCATCTGAATCCTCGGTGTCCGACAAGAGAATCCGGATGCATTCCATTGGAGCGATGCCAGCCCGCAGCATCATGGCGATCTGACTGCAGAACGAAGCAATTTCAAGATTGGATAATGTATTTTTTTGACGCATTGATCAGTACCTTCCTAATATATATACTTTAATAAATGTACTTGGTGCGATAGTTCTCACCATCACCGATGAAATTCTTTAAATCCTTCTCACTGGAGGTGGAGGCAAAGGTTGGATCCATGAGGGTCCAGTCCGTGCCGTCAAATTTGATGATGCCGTTGACCCAGCCTACATCCTTTATATAGGTAGAAAGCCATGCATGATAGGCCTCTCCTGCATAACCGACCTCCATACGGGTCGGGATATTCTGACTGCGCAGCATGCTGGTCATGAGAGAGGCATAGTCCAGACAGATTCCTTTTCCGGTATTCAGCGTGTTGTCCACATCCGGAAGATAACCACTCTCTACGGTTTCTGCCTTCTCGAAATCATATGTAATATGTGATATGACGTAGGTGTAGACATTGGTGACAACATCCAGGTCGTTATCGGCAGGAGTGGCCAGCTTTTCTGCAAGTGAGACGGCCTCGTTTTCCTTAGTAAATTTCACGTACTGGTTGGGATAAAGAAAAGCCCCGAAGGTGTTGGTGATCTTTGTTTCGAGATCAAGCGAGAAGACGGTCGCATATTGCTTTCCTTCTATATTTTCATACACTACCAGATGATAGGCTCCGTCGCTTGCTGACAAAGGAAATGTCTCGAAATCGGTTGTTTTTAGATCATAGGTGTATGTGACTGTATCAGGACCTGTTATCTGCAGCTTGACTTTATGGTTTTGCCCGGTGTATTGAACCATGACATAACCCTCTTCGAGATGGGAAGCGTCAACCTTTACGACCTCATTCTCAAAGACACTGACCCCTTCGGCGACCGGGACGAGACAAAGCGGTGTATGGTCTCTTGTTCCGGTTTTGGAATAGTCGATTTCCTGTGGAGGTGAAGTGGCAGCCGGGACTGCGTCTGAATCCGGTTCGCTGGGCGCACCACAGGCAGTAAGAAGCAATAACAGGAGTAAAATCATGGTCGCATTACGAAAAGTAGCGGTGCGTTTCATGCAAAACTCCTTTGTTGAACACAAAAAAATGGATATGCCAATAATTATAGCGGAATCTGGGAAAAAAGGGAAGATGTTTGCAAAAAATACATTGACAATCGCGAAATTGGAAAGTATACTAATTAAGCGTGCGCGAATAGTGTGCCCGTTAATACTATTAACTATTTTCACAGGAGGTGAAACAGAATGCCAACATTTAACCAGTTAGTAAGAAAGGGTCGTCAGACATCTGTAAAGAAATCTACCGCTCCTGCTCTGCAGAAGGGATATAACTCCTTACAGAAAAGAGCAATTGATACTCCGTCTCCGCAGAAGAGAGGTGTATGTACTGCTGTTAAAACTGCAACCCCTAAGAAACCTAACTCAGCTCTTAGAAAGATCGCCAGAGTTCGTCTTTCCAATGGAATCGAGGTAACATCCTACATTCCTGGTGAAGGTCACAACTTACAGGAGCACAGCGTTGTTCTTATCCGTGGT
>CALZEZ010000275.1 GCA_945643825.1 uncultured Lachnospiraceae bacterium | reverse complement strand
TCTGAATGGTAAGATATTGACACAGGAGGATGGTACTCCCGGAGAGGGACATGAGATGATTTACACTGTTCGTGGTCTGTATCTTCCCCCGGAGTTTGAGATTAAAGACCAGAATGGTGCTGATGTGAAGTTCACGATTCAGGGAGGCGATGTCCTGGCGGAATTCTATTACTATTCCCTGACGCTTCCTTCTGCTTTGCAGGTATCTGTAGACGGAGCGATTGCAGATGGTGAGGATCTGGGCGATGACAGAGTCCTTTATAACATCCGAAAGCTGGAGAAGCCGGAAATCATAGTAGAGGATCTGTATGGAAACAGAGAAGAGTATTTACCGGGAACAGAGCTTGCGATGACCTGCCTGACCCTGACAACAGACAGTCGGGATAAGGTTTTGGTAGAGGGACAGGCAGTTCCTGAGACTGCGGTTGTCACCTTTGATAATAAGGAATATACACAGCTCGTAGACTATGTAGAGGATCTTCCGCAGATCAGTGAGTATCATATCGCAGTTCTGAAGGAGAATGCAGACATTGCGGTGACGGATGAGAACGGTCAGAAGATTCCTGTCGAGCCGGATAAGAAGAAGCTTGACGTCTCAACGGTCGCAAGAGCGTTGGATAGTGTTCCGCAGGAGGTTGCCTCTGAGATTGATGTGTTGGATATTGCGCAGAAGTGGAGTCTGTTTATGTCTAATGATGTGAAGTTTGCGAATATTTCACATTATTTCCTGAAGGGCTCGTATCAGTACAATATGGCATCCAGATATGCGCATAGCATTGATATTACCTTCACGAGCAGACATGTTCTTTTAGATCCTGCCTTCACGGAGGAAAAGGTTGAGAATTTCATATGGATTACGGAGGATTGCTTCTCTGTGGATATTGGGTTTATCAAGCACATGAGGCTGTCAAACGGGGATTTGATTGATGATACCATGAATGACAGATTTTACTTTGTCAGATATGATGATACGAACGATGGCAAGGATAACCCTGCATGGAAGCTTGTCAGCATGAAGGAGAATGTGAACAATGAGAAGAAGTAAGTGGATTGGAAAATTATTACTGCGTTTGTTGCTTTGTATCGTGTCTTTACTTGTGGCAGTTGTGATTGTGCTGATGGTTTCTCTTAAAATGTTTTGCTCGGATAAGTTTCCTCATGTTCAGCAGACCTTTGTCACGACCATTCTGGAAACCGGGCAATTAAAGTTCCTGGCATCAGTCTTTCTGCCGGCAGAGAAGATTCAGGAGATCGTTGATCAGAATTCGATGAAGGCTTTCAATGTGGAGATTGACACGAACCTGATTCAGAGTGGTGGATTTGGAAATATGGCAGTGCAGGCAGACAGTGCTTCTGTGCAGGCGGAGGAGCCCATCGAAATCGTGGAGGTATCAGGATCAACCTATACCGGTACGATGATGATTGTCAAGGATCCATCCAGAATCAGTCTTGCAACGATCTATCCATGGAAGGATAAGGGAGTCACGCTGGATGAGCTGGTAACAGCCAATGATGCGATTGCAGGAATTAACGGCGGACTCTACGACTCGAGCAATAACTCCGGTGGCAGACCCTATGGTGTCATTGTCTCAAATGGAGAGATTCTGCACAATAAACCCAAGGAATGGCCGGGACTTGTCTTGATTGGCTTCACAGAGGATCATATTCTCCAGATTATTGATATCTCACAGATGACACCTGCCGATGTGGAGCAGCTGGTTGCAGATATGAAGATCATCGATGCTGTTACCTTCCAGGAGGAAGCGAGTGATGCCAATAACCATTTCGTTCAACTGATTATCAATAATGAGGCGAGGGAAATGGTCGGAATGGGAAGCGGATTGAATCCGCGAACTGCGATTGGTCAGCGCGCGGATGGAGCGGTGCTGATGTTTGTGACGGATGGTCGGGGAAAAGCCGGACATCTGGGAGCCTCCTGCGCGGATTTAATTTCTGTAATGCAGGATTTCGGGGCAGTCAATGCAGCGAATCTAGACGGCGGAAGCTCTTCCTGCATGTATTACGATGGGGAATACCTGATGACAAGTGTAACCTTTTATTACACAAATTCTTCGTGGAAGCTTCCTGCCGCATTTATCGTCAAATAATTCATGATTATTCTATTGCATAAAAATAGAGCCGTGTCTTTCGGGACACGGCTCTATGTATTTGTGTACTGCCTATTTAATTGTTAAGAAAAGATTTGCTTTCTTTAGTGCCGGACGAAGAGCCATGTAGATAATCACGGATACGATCGTGGAGGTTACGGCGTTAATGGAGGTTGCAGTGATATTCCATGCAAGCGTAAGCTCAGCAGCAGGCTTTCCGAGAATCAGGAGCTTATAGAAATAGCCTACAAGCGGATCAAAGATAACGTTGAACAACAGACCGGAAACAGCTGCTGTAATAACCCATTTTAATACCTTTTTATTATCGGCTTCCGTGGAAATATGTCCAAGCTTGTGGGCAACCAGTCCGGTGATCAGACCTATGCACAGCTTCAGGATAAAGGTTTTGGGAGCGTATACGATATAAACCGGATCAAATAAATCACCGATGGTCATGCCGAGAGCACCGCCAAGCCCACCATAGAGTCCTCCAAGTAAGAGGGCACCGAGCACGCATACGGCATTTCCGAGATGAATGGAAGTGGCATCACCGCCCGGAAGTGTAATCTTGATTTGAAGAAAGGTAAATACAACATAGGACAGAGCAGCCATCAGTCCTGTAAATACAATTTTGGTAATTCTCTCATTTCTCATAATAGTTCATTCCTCTCTGGTAGATTGGTTTGTACAGACCATTGAGGAAAGTATACAGCAAACTGGTATCCATAAAAGTATCAAAATAAGAAAAGTTAATAAGACCAGTGTGAATCTGTAATCATAAACTGAAAGGTATCTCTCATACAGATTGTCACAGAATCTACATTTTCTTTGTTTACTTTATAATCCCCGCTCACAGTGGAATTTAACATCAACTGACTGATCTCTGGAGAGTAGTGGATCTGATCCATGTAGTAATCGAGATTACAGGTAATTTCTTTGTCGGCAGCGAAGAAGAACACATTCACATTGTCAAAGCTTACCAGCATAGGAAGAAGCTCATCGATTGCCACAAGATATTTCTCACTACTCCC
>CALZEZ010000274.1 GCA_945643825.1 uncultured Lachnospiraceae bacterium | reverse complement strand
TATGCAGGACGTTATTTTTGCCGGAACAGAGCTTCGCAAACCGTTAAGCTTTGCCTATGTTGCGATTACACTGGATAATTCTGATCATCAGCTTGCTATAGATTATGATGAGGTAACTGTGGCGCGTCGAATCTATCGCTCCGGTGAAAGTGAGTATCTGATCAACGGGACAGCGTGCAGATTAAAGGATGTAAACGAGCTGTTTTATGATACCGGTATCGGCAAGGAAGGTTATTCAATTATCGGACAGGGTCAGATCGATAAAATCCTGAGCGGAAAACCGGAGGAGCGTAGAGAACTGTTTGATGAGGCGGCAGGAATCGTAAAGTTTAAGCGTAGAAAAGACACGGCATGTAAGAAGCTGGATGAGGAGAAGACCAATCTGGTCAGAGTAAATGATATCCTGTCCGAGGTAGAGAAACAGATTGAGCCGTTGGAGAAACAGGCAGAGACAGCAAAGATCTATTTGAAGAAGAAAGAGGAATTGAAGTCTCTTGATGTGAATGTTTTTCTATTAGAGAATGAACGTGTTACAAAGCAGCTGGGAATAGTGGAGGAAAACTACAAAATAGCCGCAGATGATTTGGAACATACCACGCAGGAATACGAAAACATCAAATCTGAATATGAGCAAATCCAGAATACGGTGGAAATGCTGGAGCAGGAGATTGAGCAGATCAGGGGTTCTCTGTCGACGACTAGTGTGACACGAGGAAAGCTGGAAGGGGAGATCAATGTCCTAAAGGAACAGATTCGCTCTGCACAAGGTAATGCCATGCATTTGAATAATCGTATGGAGACGCTTGGCGGTGAGATCGCAGAAAGAGAAAGGGAAAAAGAAGCAATCCTTGCTGAAAAAGGAAAAATCGATCTTGAAATGTCTGAGATCGAGTGCGCCGCAAAAGAGGCAAAACAGCTGCTTGAGCAGGTTCAGAATAAGATCGAGCAGCTAAATGAACAGATCGAGCAAGGGAAAAATACGATTATTGATGAGCTGAATAAGCGTGCTTCCATCAAATCGAGAGTGGGTCGCTATGATACGATGCTGGAGCAGGTGAATATCCGTAAGGCTGAGCTGAATTCCCGATTATTGCGGGCGAAATCGGATGAGGCCAAACAGGAGGAAACTATCCGTGAGTTAGAGGATAATTATGCCAGAATAAGCTCTGAAATGGCACAGATGGATGCAGATGTGGCACAGATGGAGCAACAGCTCGGACAATTTAAGGATATTCTGACGCAGAAGGATGAGAAGCTTAGACGCTGTCAGGAGGCTTTTCATCAGGAGAAATCCAAGCTGGAGGCTGTCTCCAATCTTGCAGAACGATATGAAGGATATGGCGGCAGTGTAAAGAAGGTCATGGAACAGAAGGATTCCCACAAAGGGATAGTGGGTGTTGTTGCTGATATTATTAAAGTAGACAAGGAGTATGAGGTTGCAATCGAGACAGCACTGGGCGGCAACATTCAGAATATTGTCACCGAAGAAGAAGAAACGGCCAAGCAGATGATAGAATTTCTAAAAAAGAATCGGCTCGGACGAGCTACTTTTCTGCCGCTTACGGCTATTAAGAATTCACCGGAGCTAAAAACACGGGAGGTTCTTGACGAGACAGGTGTTATCGGAATGGCCGATGAGCTGGTGCATATAGATCGGAAATATCAGGATGTGGCAAAGGCAATGCTTGGTAGAATCGTAGTGGTAGATAGTGTGGATCACGCGGTTAAGATAGCCAGAAAGTATGAATACACCATACGAATGGTGACATTGGAAGGGGAACTGCTTGTTCCCGGAGGCGCAATCAGTGGAGGTGCCTTCAAGAATAACAGCAACTTCCTGGGACGCTATCGTGAGATGGAGGAGCTTAAGAAAAAGATAGCAGAGTATGAGAAGCAGATTCAGTGTATCAATCAGGAGATTGAACAGACCAAGAGCGATCGTAACAAAATGCGTATCCGGATAGAATCGGCGAGATTAAAGTTGCAACAAAAGATGATTGAGCAGAACACGGCAAGAATCTGTGTGGAACAGGCACAGGAAAGACGTGCGGAGACGGCAGAAGGTTCTATATCACTTCGCAGCGAGCAGGAAGAGATTGAGAAGCAGATGATTGAGATTCAGGCTAATAAAGAGAATATCAATCAGGAGCTGTCAGATTCAGAGAAGCTGGAGAAGGAAATTACAGTTGCCATTGGTGAATATCAGATTCAGATGGAAAACCTGAGAGAGGAAGAGGCTTCTCAAAGTGCTCGGGTTTCTGAGTGGGAGCTGGCCACCCAGAAGATGCGTCAGAAACAGGATTTTGAACAACAGAATGTGAATCGTATTGATGGTGAGCTTCTGAGACTGACAAAGGAAAAGGCAGAGGTAGAGGAGGGAATATCCTTAAGTTCTGATGATGTTGAGAGGAAGAAGCGCGATATTGAACAGATTGAAAAGACAATAGAAGCTTCCTATCAGACCCAGTCTGCAGAAGAACAGAAGTTGAAGGAGGACATCGAGCAAAAGGATCAATTAACCGGTAAACAGCGAGGATTCTTCCAGATCAGAGAGGCTATGGCAGAAAAAATTACTTCTCTGGATAAGGAAGTATATCGTCTGAATGCACAGAAGGAAAAGCTTGAGGAGTCAGTGGAATCCCAGATTAATTATATGTGGGATGAATACGAGATTACGCTGTCTGATGCGGGAGAATTGAGAGATCCGCAGATGACAGACTTATCCGGTATGAAGCGCGAAATTAGTGGATTGAAGGATCAGATCAGACGGTTAGGCGATGTTAATGTCAATGCCATAGAGGACTATAAGAACCTCATGGAGCGATATGGATTCTTAAGGACACAGCATGACGATCTTGTTGAGGCAGAGGCAACCTTACAGGGAATCATCGACGAATTGGATGCGGCGATGCGTAAGCAGTTTATCGAGAAATTCTCTGACATTAATAAAGAATTTGATAAGGTATTTAAGGAATTATTTGGTGGTGGAAAGGGAACATTAGAATTAATGGAGGAAGAGGATATTCTGGAGGCTGGTATCTGCATCAGTGCACAGCCACCCGGAAAGAAGCTGCAGAATATGATGCAGATGTCCGGTGGAGAGAAGGCACTGACTGCCATTGCACTGCTTTTTGCCATTC
>CALZEZ010000273.1 GCA_945643825.1 uncultured Lachnospiraceae bacterium | reverse complement strand
CCATAATGCCGCGAACAAGTTCAGGATCTGTTCCATCGACAATCAGTAATATTCCCTTTTTTAAGAAGGCGTCATCAATCGTGCTCGCAGCTTCCTCTAACGCCAATAAGCCCTCTTTTCGGGCTATGTTGGATAATTCTATGATCTTGTTAATCATCTCAGCTGTGTTAAGCTGAGGCACCTTAATCGCAAGAGTAAAGGATTTCAGTCCATTTACAAAGCCTTTGATGGATGTGGATGCAAGGATTGCCATGAATGCGCCACCAAAGGTAATCATGATCGACTGTGGATCGATGTATCTGATTATCGAAGCAACGCCACCATTCAGAATCATGGAAAACAGGACAAACGCTATACAGGCGACAAGACCAATTAGTGTAGCTAAATCCATCTATTTTCACCCATTCTCTATGTATTATACAGAAAAAATATCCTTTCTATATGATTTTACTAAATTTTTCACATCCTGTCTACTTTCTTTTACAATTATTTTTCGACCGGTTGTGAGGGTAATCACCGTATCCGGCGTTTCTTCAACAACCTCAATCAAATCGCTGTTTAGTGTAATTTTCTCTCCATTTAACTTCGTAACCTCAATCATAGTCCTATCCCCTTATCTGTTTTCCAGACAAAGAATGGGGAGGTCATGCGTGACTCCCCACTCTCATAATATCATATTTCATTAACGTTTCAAATTGGTAAGTTCTTCTAACATTGTATCCGACACGGTTATGATACGGCTGTTTGCCTGGAAGCCTCGCTGCGTCGTGATCATCTCGGTAAACTCACTGGACAGGTCTACGTTGGACATCTCCAGTTCGCCGGTCGTCATATATCCGCCACCGCCGGTGATGTCAGAACCGACACCATCAAACGCTCCTGAGTTCTGCGTCTCGGCATACAGATTGTCCCCCTCAAGGGAAAGACCGGAAGCATTGGCAAAATTTGCTACCGCAATCTGTCCTAACAGTCTGGAGCAGCCATTGTCATAGGTTGCATAAATCTTACCATCCTGGGCAATCGTCACACCGGACATATCACCAATCTTACGTCCTGCATAGTTGCCCTTCAGATTTCCGTTTGTGGCAGAAATCGTTGCGGCCTTGTTATTGTTGGCCTGACGGGATGCCGTGAAGTCGACGTTGATATCGGCAAACATCTTCATAACGTCCGTATTAAAATCAAGCTTTGCTACTCCTGCACTTGTGCCATCACCAGTCAGATCTTTAAATGTACCGGTACCGGCATCGTAGGACACAAGAACCGAATTTGTCACCTGACGCTTTGTGATAGTCAACTCTGCTGTCTCACGGTCAATCTCAAATTCTCTGATGGAAGCAATTGTATCGTCATCAAGATTATATGCATTCTTTAATAATTTCTCAACATCGCTTCCCGCTGTGACTGCACCCTTATTGTAGACATATTTTGTAGGAGTTCCCGTTGTCGGATCTGCCGTCATATCTGTAACAGGAAGTGTGATGGTTGTAGTATCCTTTAAATCAATCTGTCCTTTCGTAGTATAAGCGTTTGCTTTCTGAGAGGAAAGCGTTACGACATCGCTCGTGCCAATTGCCTGCGTCGAGCCCCAGCCTACCAGATCATGAATACTGGTCACACCAGTCTGCCCCTTATATTGCTCATAGAGAGAATCTCCATTCTGATCCAGAACATCCTCCAGCTTCATATAGTAAGCATTCTTATCAGCCGTTGCATGCATGGAGAACTTCGCTGAATACTGGTAACCAAGCTTATCATATACCAACAGGCTGATCACCTTGCCGGATGTGGAATTGATATTCGAATCATTGGCGTCCACAATTCCGGACACATAGGCTTCCGTGGTTGCCTCTGCATCATAGGTCATCTTCGCTGCGTCCATAATCTTAAGAGCGGATACCCGATCCTGACGGATCGTCTGGGTCTCGTCATCAACCTGCCAACCCATGACATTGTATCCGGTGGAGGACATACACAGATTTCCTGCTCCGTCCACATAAAATGATCCATCACGGGTAAAGTAATTGCTCGTACCATTGTTTACGATGAAGAAAGAATCTCCGGTAATCATGATATCAAACGGGTTGTTTGTGGTCTGTGCACTACCTGCCTGGTCAATCTGAGTGGAGATAGCTCCGGTCTTGGAACCAAGACCGATCTGTTTTGCGTTCTTACCACCCATTCCGGTTTCCTGATTTGCACCGGATGCCGTCTGTGTTGTCTGATACAGCAATGTATTAAAGGTTACGGACTGTGACTTATAGGACACAGTATTCACGTTTGCGATATTGTTACCGATAACATCCATCTTGGTCTGATGTGTCTTAAGACCTGCCACACCAGAGTAAAGTGATCTCATCATAGTATTTGTTTCCTCCTGTCTTAAACAGGAACCGTTTCATCCCTTCTGTCAGTCGGGGATGTGTGCCTCCAAAAAAGGTCCGGCTACATGATTACGGCTCCATCAATATTGGTAAATACATTTTCATTTGTCTCATCCTGATCCATTGCAGTGATGACTGTGTTATTGGGAACATTGACGATAAATGCAAGCTCATCAACTAATACCAGGGATTCCTGAATACCCTTGGCGCCCGCTTTTCTCGTTCCTTCATTCAGGCGATTCAGCTGATCTCCCGTGAGATTGATATTCCGGTCTGCCAAACGATTCGTAGCATGCTTGGAAAATTTCACCGGCGCCCCGGTTTTCTGATTGAGAATCTCCTGGAAAGAAATTCCAACATCATTCCTGGTTACCCGGCTGCCGCTTCTGCCGAAATATTCATCCTGCAATTGATTTATGGAAGGATATTGTCCATTTTGTATCTTCATGACAGCTTCTCCTATAAATCTGATGTCAACTGGTCTAATGCTTCTTCTGAGATTTCAGGCTGCTCCTGTTCGACCGTTTCCTCTGTCGTCTGTGTCTGTCCTGCCACCTCCTGCACTGCTGTTTCCACCTTGTCCACTGCAGTCTCAGCCTTGTCTGCCGCTTCCTGCGCTTTCTTTGCAGCTTCCTCTGCATCTAAAGCTGCCTGTCTGGCTCTCTCCTCTAGCGCTTCCTGTTCTTCCTGCTCCGCTGCTAACAGGTTCTGCAGCTGTTCATAATACTGATCCAACAGCTTCTTGTTGTCGCTTGCTA
>CALZEZ010000272.1 GCA_945643825.1 uncultured Lachnospiraceae bacterium | reverse complement strand
TCAGGGAAGAATGCATTTCCATATCCGCGATGGAAATGCGTGGGGTGTTCAGGTATATACACGTGTTTATTTGAGGATAGATGAGGATAAAAAATGAAGCATTCAGAAAAAAGGATTCTCATTTGTGGCATCTTAGAGGATGTACCCAACTATATCAAAGCGATACAGAATATTGGCTTTACACCGGTGGTGGCAACGACACTTCCGACATCGGAGGGCTTTGCGCTATCGGATTTTGATGGCTTACTCCTGCCCGGAGGCTCGGATATCGATCCGATTCTTTTTGGACAGGAGAATCACGGCAGCCGCACGATCGATCGTGACTTAGACGATAAGCAGCTTGCGATGACAGAGCTTTTTGTCCGTGCAAAGAAACCCATTCTCGGGATCTGCAAGGGCTGCCAGGTTATTAATGTCTATTTTGGAGGCACCCTGATTCAGGATCTGACGACAAATGAGAGACATCAGTGGGACGGGGATGACAGGCATCATCTTGCGACGGCAGTCTCCGGAACGTATATGGAGAAGCTCTACGGCAGCGCACCTGTCACGATAAACAGTGCACACCATCAGGGCCTCGACCGGATCGGAGAGGGTCTTGTGGTCTGTCAGAGAAGTGAGGACGGGGTGGTCGAGGCTGTCTGCCACAAAAGCCTTCCGATTCTGGCGACCCAGTGGCATCCCGAGCGGATGACCGATGCGTGGAAGCAGGCAAATCCGGACAGGAGGACGGCAAGGCATGAGAGCGTGGACGGCGGTCTGGTTTTCGACGCCTTCGCAAGACTCGTCCGGGCGGCAGCGATCGACGAGGACCCGGAGCACATTCTGGATGGAATCAAGTGCTTTGCCCTTGATATGGATGGCACGATCTATCTCGGTGATCGGTGGATTGACGGGGCGAGGGAATTTCTTGCACGCGTGGAGGAGAAGGGCAGACGTTTTGTCTTTCTCACGAACAACTCCTCGAAAAATCCGCAGGTATACGTCGAGAAGCTAAGACGCATGGGGCTTGCTGTGACAGAAGACCGGATTGTCACATCCGGGCAGGCAACCTGCTATTATCTGAAAAAGCACTTTCCGGGGAAAAGAGTTTTTCTGCTTGGCAATGAGCTGCTGCGTGAGGAGTTTGTTAACGATGGGATTTTGTTAGACGACGAGAACCCCGAGGTGGTGGTTGTCGGCTTTGACACGACGCTCAATTATGAGAAGCTGTGTAAGGTGTGCGATTTTGTGAGAGCGGGACTTCCGTATCTGTCCACACACCCGGACTTTAACTGCCCGACCGAGACAGGCTTTATTCCGGATGCCGGCGCGATCCATGCCTTCATCCATGCATCCGCCTTCCGCTATCCGGATCGAATCATCGGAAAGCCGAATGGGGATATTATGGACTACCTGATGGACCGCGTCGGGCTGTCGAGAGATGAAGTGATCATGATCGGCGACAGACTATACACCGATGTGGCAGCCGGAAAAAACAACGGACTCTACAGTATGTTAGTGCTAAGCGGAGAGGCAAACATGGCAGAGGCGGCGACAAGCGAGGTCGAGCCGCATCTGATCTTCTCCTCCGTAAAGCAGATCATACCTTATATCAGTCCTCTTTAAGATGACAGACAAGGGTACGGTCAAATTCCTGAAAGTAGGTTTCCTCGACCTTGTGCATGGTAAGCACAAGATCATCCTCGGAGAAGAACAGCTCCATATGGATGGAGCCCACACATTCTCCGATAATATGAAAACAGAGAAACAGCGTATCCTCTGCGAGCCATACACCGCTTCCGGCAAGGGGCGCATTGTATTTCTCCAGAACGCCCTCTGCCATCTCGTCATAGGCGAAGGTAAAATGAAAGTTGTTTGCTGCACTTGCCAGGCACAACATACCGCCGGAGGCATTAAGCTCCAGCGACAAACTGCGAAATCCGGCTTCATTGTCCGCAGTGCGGTAAACAGTCCTGCTGACCGGTCGGAGCGTGGCGGTTGCTTTGGCGCTGACAGCTGTACTTCCGACTAAGCATTCACGTGCTGTTTTTATCGTGTTTGCTGCCTCCAGTGCACGAAGACGGGCAAGAGCCTCTGGATTTTCGCCGGGTACAACGAAAGCGGGCTCCTCGACGAAATCCGGGAGCGGCTCATAGATATTCTCATAAAAGGCATCATAGAGAATCTGATTGCCGCCGGCATATCTCTGGGTATCGGCGGTGGTTATCAGCAGGATATTCTTCCTTGGATGGGCGATGATAAACTGTCCACCCATGCCATAGCAGACAAAGCCCTCCTTCTCGGTCTGCCAGATCATATAACCATACCCGCTCGCCTCCGACGGAATCGGAGCATAGACCAGGCTTGGGGTCAGATTGGACGTAGCGGCTTTTACAAACTCACGCGAGATCAGCTGTCTGCCGTTGTACTCTCCCTTTTGCAGAAGCAGAATTCCGATTTTCAGAAGATCCTCGGTTGTGGCTAACAGACCGGTGCCTCCCATCGATACTCCCTGTCCGTCCTTGATCATATAGCTCTCAGGGGAGAGCGCAAGATCAGACAAAGAAGTGCGCAGAAAATCAAGCAGCTCCATTCCGGTGATTTTCTCCACGAGCGCAGCCAGTACATGTGCGGCACCGGTGTCATAATGGAAGACGGTACCGCTTTTTTTATCGGGATGACCGGTAAAGAAGGAGCCGACCCAGTCGGAGGATAAGTCAAATTTATCATAGGTGGTTTGTGTATAACAGGTACGCATCATCAGCATCTCGCGAATCGTCAGAGCCGCAAGATACGGGTGAGGGGTGCCTGTTATTTTCTCCGGAAAGAAATCGACGATCCGATCCTCAAGAGAAAGCCTGCTCTGATCGCATAAGATTCCGATGGCAAGAGCGGTAAATGTTTTGGCAATGGAAAACATACGATGGAGCTGTCCTTCCCGAAACGGAGCGCAATAGGTTTTGGAAACAACAGCGCCGTTTACATAGAGCATAGCGCTGTGAAGCGGATAGTTTTTCTGGCGAAGCTTCTCGTAGAAGCGGATTATGTTCTCCGAGGAAATCCCTTTGCTTTCCGGAGAGGAGAGGGGAAAAATGCTGTTCATAGTCTCATCCTTTCTGAGGGTAGTTTTTTATGGTAATTATACACTACGGGAGCCGAAAAA
>CALZEZ010000271.1 GCA_945643825.1 uncultured Lachnospiraceae bacterium | reverse complement strand
ATTGGATTGCTGCCTGATAGCCTGCACATACATCCTCTATCTGACAGGGATATTTGTTCTTTGGCGATAATCTGTACCCAATGGAAACGAATCGATAGCCGGCACGAGCAATGCACTGCCCGACAAAATCAAAGTACCTTGGCGTTCCTGCATTCCATCCACCGCCATGCACCCACAGGATAATTTTGTCACTCACTCTGTTATCCGGTTCATAATATAAAAAATACTGATTCTTATCATTTCCGAACGAAACAGCTTCCGGAATAATACTCTTCTTTACCTGAAGCATCTTACGATACAGACCAAAATAGCTGAGGTTCTCTCTCATGGAATCGTTCATATAGGCTCTCCCCGCATTCATCATCTATTATGTCGGCCTATCCACACCCTTTTATGCAAATGGGTGTACAACAACCTGGTTTCTTCCGTTCTTCTTTGCCTGATACAGAGCTTCATCCGCTTCTCTTATCGCGATATGGCAATCTCCGCCTCGGTAAGAGGATATTCCAACTGAAATGGTCACATGGCAGGCGTCGCAATCGCTGTCTTCTATTTTTTTCCGAATCAGCTCTGCCACTCTTGCTGCATGCTCGATTTCACAGCCGGGCATCACTATCAGGAATTCTTCTCCGCCCCAGCGAATCACATAATCCGTTGAGCGAACAGATTCCTGCAAGATTCTACCCATGCGCTCCAGCACGATATCTCCCTTTTCATGTCCGAATTTGTCATTGACATTTTTAAAATAGTCAATGTCCATCAGCAATATGCTTGCCTTTTCATTCTCCCGCAGCAGGAACTCTCCGGTGTCAGGATCTACAATCTCCTTGAACTTGTTGCGATTTCCAACTCCGGTCAGCTGATCAAGCACGGCCATATCCTTTAGCTTGCATTTCGTGACATACTGCTCCAAAAAGATTTCCTGCATCAGGTAGTGCATAACACAAATAGCTATGACGCACGGAACATTGAATAACAGCATCATAGGCAGATTGTCATAGTGTATGAACAGGTTGGCAATCAAAATATCCACGATCAAAAGAGCATGCGCGATCAGACTATAGTGAAATGGTGCCGCAAATCCTGCACCCACAAAAATCAGGTTCATAATGATCATTCCGGATATGGCATGCTGTCTGTCGGGGAGAAGATAGGTCGCCCAGTCTGTTCCCCAGATAATCATGTGAATCATCAGATACATGGCAATCACCATAATCCGATAATCTTTTACTTTCCTGTTCATGATCTCAAACAATATGTAAGGCACAACCAGAATTGAGCGGGCTAATACCGTCTCGGATGCAAACCTTCCAAATATTCCGCAATCTGTGAAGAAAAAAGCAAAATAGGATATTGTTGATACAGTGATCAGTCCCGAGATAAAACGGCGATAATACTCGTATTTGGATTGAAACAGATCAATTCTCTTTTCTTTGGGCATTAGTCTGATTCTGTCTTTACTCATTAATAATAGTCCTTTTTTCCTATTTATTTTTTACACTATTATATTATAATATCATGTTCTCAAAAAAATTCAAAATAAATTTTTCTTTCACTCAAAATCTGGTATCACGGTAAATTTCGTAAGGACCAATGACTTTATCCAATACGTACTCGTAGTTCTCCATCGGCTCCGTCTTTTCCTTATTTGCATTCAGGATCACATAGCGGCAGTAATTCTGAATCGCTTTGTCTGCAATCCACTCAACATCATAGGTTTCTGCCTCCATGAGATCAAACAGCTCTCTCTCGTTATTCCAACGCTCAACTAACATCTCACGTCCATAGGGCATCCGGATGTCGCTGGAATACTGGCGCACGAAATGGATCAGTTCGGAGGGAAATACCGCAATGATTCTCGTGTCGGGCGTGACCTCCTCAGGCAGAATCTCCTCACAGATATCAATGACCACCTGCGGAAGCTTATATACATTCTCGGCCGGGGTGATGTACTGGCTCTTATACACGAAAGAGCCGGAAATCATGATCGTAAAGCACAAAATCAGAACCGAAAGCGGGCGATCAATTATCAGGATTCCGGCATACGCGATCACAATTCCAATCGGCAGAATCCAAAGAATGCGATAATAGGTCTCCGAATCTAAAAGTCTGACAAAGAGCTGACGAAACAGCGGACAGGAGAACAGTCCTGCCGTCAGAAGGGAGCCCCACACAAGAAGCGCGCGAATCTCTTTTCTCTCCTCTCTTCTCCAGATGCAGAAGAGTCCAAGCACATATAAAACAAGCAGGGAGCCTGTCCCGGCGTAGTTTTTCCAAATGGTTAGAATCGGTTCAAAATCCAACATGTCCGTTTTTCCTCCCGAATCACTTTAGTATCACATATAAGCCCATATAAATCACGCAGGGTATGCAGGAAAGAGCCAGCGCGATCAGCAGCTTAACACTCTTCTTTGAGATAGACAAAACCAGTCCGAAGATGCCTGTCATCAAGGCTGCCAGAAGGGCGGCTAAGGAGGAGCACATTGCTGCAGAGAAGTTCACACAGACTAAAACCACAAAGTACCCCCAGAGCGTTGTGCCTTGTGCAGGTTGTGCAGTTGCCGACGATGTCGCCTGCGTATCCTGCGCGGCTTTTTGCGGTGTCGTCTGCGTATCTTGCGCAGCTTTCTGCGCTTTTCCCGGGAAGTATCCGGCAAAAGTAAGAAGCAGCCACAAAATAGCCGGAAATACCAGATTTCCTGCCATGGCCTTGCCCTGCCAGGTCCGTGTCATAAGAAAGGTCTCCTTTGTATAAAGAGAGACATAGCCAAACATCTGTAATACTGCAATAAACAGCATAAAAATCGGTAGCTCCGACTTTTTCTTCACCAGTCGTCTGCCAATCTCAATGTAGAGCAGGTAAACAGCCGGCAGAATGATAAGGGGCAAAACGGTGTGCGAAACTACTGTTGCATGCGCCCCTGCAATCTGTGCGATCACAGCGATCCACATGGTCACGGTCGCTGTCGCATGGCGGGCGTCAAATGGGGTCGGCGCACCGGTATAGGGATTTACCTCGTACATGCTGCCGCTCTGCTGCGCCATGACAGACTGTGCCACATAGTAGGCGTCGTCTCCGTCAAAGGAGGCATAGCGGTATGCCATATGAAGCTGGTAGCCCACAAGCATCACAAACAGGCACCAGAACAGGAC
>CALZEZ010000270.1 GCA_945643825.1 uncultured Lachnospiraceae bacterium | reverse complement strand
ATTAATATTTGTGGATTATACCATGGACGAAGAATATTAGGTTTTGATGGGGGATCGCTTGCTACAAGGGGATACTTTGTTTGGAACAATGTGGGAGCCACATCAAACATCCAGGTTTCTTTGTGCTGTTTTTATGCGTATATTTGTGGCACTCACGGGTTCTTTGACCGGTGTGGTAGTTTTTTTGCGTTTTTGTGCAACATTATTGCATTTTGGATTGGCTATCTGGATTTATCGTGTATTGAAGGATCATCTACAAGAATGCAGATTTGGTTGTTTACCATCATGATATTGGCAGTGTTGCGGTTTGCTAAAGACTTTAAAAAGCGTTGGCTGATAGTATGTGGAGTGGCAATGTCATTTGAGGTATTGGCATATCCGGCATGTTTGATTCTATTTCCGTTTTTATGTATTGCGGTTGGCCGTATGGGAGAGCGGCATGACAGATGGAAGGATATTTTGCTTGTTGTCATCGTCTGTGCCATATGTGCGGTTATATGGCTATTTACTGTTTTGAGCAAAATAACCATTAACGAATTTGTAAGAAATCTGAAGCAGATTCTTTCTTTTGATGCAACGCATAGCCTGAATGCAATGACAGAGTCAAAAATGCAGTTACTGAACAGTGGTATGTTAGAGTTATTTTTAATGATAATTTTGATTTTTTTATTCAGTGCAGGTATCTGTTTCCTGATAAAAAGGAAAGTGGACTCACTAATGCTGGCAGTGCTGTATATGAGTGATATGGGAATCTGGAATGCAATTCCCACAGGTATACTGGGGGCATTATGGGGTGTTATTTTTTGATTAGCGCGGTAAATAAGCGAAATACAGAACACAGCAATGCGATAGTGTATGTATTGATTATTAGTCTTTGCGTTTTGTCCATTTTTGGAAAAGGCTTTATCGTAAAAGCAGGACGAACACCCACCAACTCGATTTTAGGAATTCGTAACGTGATTGAAGAGGGGCCTGCAAAAGGTATTTTCACTCATTATATGTTAGGATATGTGATGAATAGTGACTATGAGGATATCAGGGCAAATGTAGAAGAGGGAGCTAAGTGTCTAATAGTCACAAATATGGTAGATGCTGCAGGAACTACTCCATATATGTTTGGCGAATATGAAGTATGTCACTTTTCGGTGATAGATCCGACAACTTATGATGAAAGACTGTTAGTTTATTGGAATCAATATCCTGAAAAACAACCGGAAGTGATTGCTGTGGATTGTTGGTATGGACAATTGATGGAAAAAGAAGACAGCTGGATTATACAATATATAGAGAATGAATTTGGATATAAGGAGGTCGTAGATGGAAAATACCTGCGATTCTACAAGCGTTAAAGGAAAAATCATACAGTTTGTCAAGTTTTCGATTGTGGGTGTTTCTAATACGGTCATAAGTGAAGGCGTATATGCCGTATTAATTTTTTTCAGAATGCATTATCTTCCGGCAAGTTTTATCGGTTTTGTCATTAGTGTATTAAATGCGTATTATTGGAATAACAGGTTTGTCTTCAAAGAGGAAAAGGGTGACGAAAAACGTGTCTGGTGGAAGGTACTTTTAAAAACGTATGTTGCATATATCTGGGGGTACATAGCAACTGCGTGTCTACTGATTTTTTGGATTGAAATCGTTGATATAGCACAGTGGATGGAACCACTGGAACAGTGGTTTGCTGTTAAGGGAATGGAAAGTGTAGACAGTCGCTATTTAGCAAGCTTACTGGCGGCATTACTGAATTATCTGATAACGGTACCGATGAATTATCTGTTAAATAAATACTGGGCATTTCAACAAAAGAAATGTGTAAACAAGGAGGAATAAGGAATGATACCCATTAATGAATTGGTAAGAGGATTTCATCTGTATCAGGATGAATATGAAGCAAAGGCACTGGAAGTACTTCGAAGCGGCTGGTATGTGTTGGGAAAAGAAGTGGAAGCATTTGAAAAGGAGTTTGCCGCTTCCCTGGGAGAGGATTGCTATTGCGCCGGAGTGGACAACGGTTTGGATGCTATTCTGTTGGGATTAGAAGCTTCCGGTATTCAGCCGGGGGATGAGATTATTCTGCAGGCAAATGGGTATATTGCAACTGTCCTGGGAGTTATGCAGTGTGGCGCAGTTCCGGTATTTGTGGAACCGGATGAATATTACCAGCTGGATGCGGAGCAGATTGAACAGGCGATTACAGACAAGACCAAAGCTGTCCTGGTGACACATTTGTATGGTCTTGCAACGAGAATGGACCGTATACAGGCTGTCTGTAAAAAGCATGGACTGATGCTTTTTGAGGACTGTGCACAGTCCCATTATGCACCGTTTAACGGAGTGAATACGGGTTTGTTTGGTGATGCGTCCTTCTTTAGCTTCTATCCCACCAAGAATGTTGGTGGATTTGGTGACGGCGGTGGAGTGGTTTCTAAAAATCCGGACATCATCCATAAGGTGAAAACATTGCGAAACTATGGCAGCGATTATCGCTATCACAATATAGAAATCGGATATAATGCGAGACTGGATGAATTGCAGGCAGGTTTACTTCGTGTAAAGGTAAAGCACATGCCTGAGCTTTTGGCGAACAGAGACCATATTGCACAGAGATATCTTTCTGAGATTCAAAATCCCGGAGTAATCCTGCCGAAGATTCCGGAGGGCTGCAAACATACCTGGTATCAGTTTATTGTCCGGGTTGAGGACCAGGACGGTTTCCGCGAATATATGAAGGAACACGACATAGCGACAGATATCGCATGGAAGACACCTCCTTACCTTCAGCCTGCGCTGGCACCAATGGGCTTCAAGAGAGGAGACTTCCCTAAAACGGAGAAAATCTGCGATACAATCGTAAATCTTCCCATGATGGATTACATGAGCGAGGAAGAAATATCTGAGGTTATCAAGTGGGTGAATGCATATGAAGGATAGAAAATATGAGCTGATTAAGCTGAATAAGGTGGTTGAGGCTGACGGAAGCCTGCTGGTAACGGAAGTGGGAAACAGAGTGCCTTTTGAAATCAAACGGATCTTTTGTGTAAAAGAGGTTAAGGAAGGCTGTTCCAGAGGTAATCATGCGACCAAAAAGACAAAGCTGATTCTGGTTCCTGTCAGCGGCAGCTGCAAGGTTTTGGTGGACGATGGTGTCAACAA
>CALZEZ010000269.1 GCA_945643825.1 uncultured Lachnospiraceae bacterium | reverse complement strand
CACGAAAGCCTGATGCATGCCTGCCTTGTGGAATAGAAACACCATGGGCAGACCAAGGACGATATCTTCCTGTGTATTCCGCCGCTGTATCACACCGGAGCAAAAATGCACTGGTTCGGTTCCTTCTTAACCGGAGGGAAGGCCGTTCTCCTAAAGGGCACAAAGCCCAAGTACATACTAGATGCGGTTTCTCAGGAAAAATGTACTATCGTATGGCTGCTTGTGCCATGGGCACAGGATATCCTCGAGGCGATAGAGCGCGGTGATGTGAATCTGAAGGATTATGAACTTAGCCAGTGGCGTCTGATGCATATCGGTGCACAGCCTGTTCCGCCAAGCCTGATCAAGCACTGGAAGACCTATTTCCCAAATCATCAGTATGACACCAATTATGGTCTCAGTGAGTCCATCGGTCCCGGCTGTGTGCATCTGGGTGTTGAGAACATCCACAAGGTCGGCGCAATCGGTAAGGCCGGATACGGCTGGGAGGCCAAGATCATTGATGAGAAGGGGCAGCCGGTCGCACAGGGCGAGGTTGGCGAGCTATGCGTCAAGGGTCCGGGCGTCATGACCTGCTACTATCACGATGAGAAGGCAACAAACGAGGTATTAAAGGACGGCTGGCTCTATACCGGTGATATGGCAATGCAGGATGAGGATGGCTTCTATTTCCTGGTTGACCGCAAGAAGGATGTCATCATCAGTGGCGGTGAGAATCTCTATCCCGTGCAGATTGAAGATTTCCTCCGCAATCATTCCGCCATTCATGATGTGGCTGTCATCGGTCTCCCGGACAAGCGTCTTGGTGAAATCGCTGCTGCGATCATCGAGCTGAAGCCCGGTGCAAAATGCAGCGAGGAGGATATCAATTCCTTCTGTCAGGCTCTGCCAAGGTACAAACGTCCCCATCAGATTATTTTCGATCAGATTCCCAGAAATCCGACCGGAAAGATCGAGAAGCCGAAGCTTCGGGAGAAGTATTGCGGAACCCGCCTGGTCGAGGCACAGAACAGAGGTTAATACTTAAAGAACGGAGAGAAAAAAATGATACTGAAAATTCTAATGTTAGTCGTGTATTTTGGAATCATGGTTGCTATCGGCTTCTACTGCCGCAAGAACGCAACCGACGTAAACGGCTTCGTGCTCGGAGGCCGTTCCGTAGGTCCCTGGCTTACCGCCTTTGCTTACGGCACATCCTATTTCTCAGCGGTTGTATTCATCGGCTATGCCGGGCAATTTGGCTGGAAATACGGTATCGCATCCACCTGGATCGGACTTGGCAACGCCTTAATCGGTTCACTGCTTGCGTGGGTCGTACTCGGAAGACGTACGCGTATCATGACACAGCACTTAAATTCCGCAACCATGCCGGAATTCTTTGGTCAGCGTTTTGATTCCACCCCATTAAAAATCGGTGCTTCCATCATCGTATTTATCTTTTTAATCCCTTATACCGCATCACTCTATAATGGATTATCCCGTCTTTTCGGAATGGCCTTTGACATTGATTACACAACCTGTATCATCCTGATGGCTGTACTTACCGGCATCTATGTCATCGCCGGAGGCTACATGGCCACTGCCATCAACGATTTTATCCAGGGTATCATCATGTTATTCGGTATCATCATGGTCATCGCTGCGGTTCTTAATTCCAAGGGAGGCTTCATGGCAGCTCTCGATGGTCTTGCGCGTGTGGAGGACAGTGTATCCGGTACTCCCGGAGTATTTGCTTCCTTCTTCGGTCCGGATCCCCTCAATCTGGTCGGCGTTATCATCCTGACCTCACTCGGAACCTGGGGATTACCTCAGATGGTACAGAAGTTCTACGCAATCAAGAGTGAGAATGTAATTCATAAGGGTGCTGTTATCTCGACTCTCTTTGCAGTTGTTGTTTCCGGTGGCTGCTATTTCCTCGGTGGTTTCGGCCGTCTGTATTCCGATCAGATTGATATAGCAAGTCAGGGCTATGACAGTGTCATTCCTACGATGCTGTCCAACCTCTCTCCGATGCTCATCGGTCTGGTCGTAATCCTGGTATTATCCGCTTCCATGTCCACCCTGTCCTCTCTGGTTATGGCCTCGAGCTCTACCTTAACCATCGACCTCATCAAGGATAATATTGTAAAGGACATGGACGACAAGAAGCAGGTACGCATCATCCGTGCTCTGATCGTCGTATTCATTGCAATCTCTGCCATACTGGCTATCGTGCAGTACCGCAATAACATTACCTTTATCGCACAGCTCATGGGTGTGTCATGGGGAGCTTTGGCAGGTGCCTTCCTCGCACCATTCCTCTATGGTCTGTACTCTAAGAAGGTGACCAAGGCTTCTGTTTGGGCAAGCTTTGTATTCGGCTCCGGAATCATGATTCTCAACATGCTGTTCCGCAGCAGCTTCCCCACTCTTCTGCAGTCCCCGATCAACTGCGGTGCCTTTGCCATGTTAGCAGGTCTTGTCATTGTTCCTGTTGTGAGCCTCTTTACACCAAAGCTTTCAAAGGAAAAGGTCGATGAAGCCTTCTCCTGCTACGATAAACGAATCGAGGTTCCCGTATCCATGGCGTTAGGAGACGGCGAGTAAACTGAATCCCAACCAAAAACCCAGATGCCTGCGCACCCGGGTTTTTTCTATCACTCTGTCAGCATGCCGTCCACAATGGAAACCACACGTCCGGCATGTCTGGCAACCGATAGATCATGTGTGATCATGACAATCGTATTGCCCATCTCATTGAGCTGCTCAAAGAGCTTCAATACTTCCTTTCCACTGTTCTGATCAAGCGCTCCGGTCGGCTCATCTGCAAGAAGAATCCCCGGCTTTACAGAGAGTGCTCTTGCGATAGAGACACGCTGTTTCTGTCCACCGGACAGTTCATTCGGCTTATGCAGGATTCTGTGATCCAGCCCCAATAGTTTGATCGTTTCTTCACATGCCGCCTCAGCCTCTCTGTGGTGCATGCCGCGGATTAAGAGCGGCATAATGATATTCTGAAGCACATTATAGGTCGGAATCAGCTGATAATTCTGAAAGATAAAGCCAATCTCCTCGTTGCGTACCCTCGACAGCTCATCCTCCCCCATCTGATGAATGGCTTTGCCATTCAGATAGTATTCTCCGCCGCTTGCGATATCCATGCAGCCAATTATGTTCATCAGTG
>CALZEZ010000268.1 GCA_945643825.1 uncultured Lachnospiraceae bacterium | reverse complement strand
ACCGGTCTGTTTGACTGTGTATCCAAGAGACTCCAGATAGAATTGGCACGGGCGAGATAATTTCCGGACTCATCCTTCATCCAGAAATTTCTGAATCCCATAAATCCCTTGAAATCATATGGAGAGGTGCCTATGATAACATTCTCGCCAAGCAAAGGATATCTCTCCACCACAATCTGCCACGAAGACAATACCCAGACCAGATGTCTTTCCTTCAAATAGGAAATCCCAACTCCAAGGTCCTCTGACTGAAAAGTAGAACAATCCTGAAAATAATCTAAAAGTGTCTCCAGACGCAAATTTCCGCCTTCATCAATCTCGCTATATCTGATTCTTGCTTGATAACTGTACATTTAGCTGTTCCACCCTTTCCTATTAAGTCATTATTGTAACATAACTGTGTCACAAATGAAAAGACCTTAGTGATTACCACTAAGGTCTGCTAATAATTATCTTTTATGCCCCCGTAATTTCTACAGCATGCATATAGGCGTCATCTCCTCGCGCACAGCTTACATTCAGCTTCTTTCCACTAACAATAACCTTAAGTCCACTGACGCTGTTTACCGTATCCAGTTTCAATTCCATCTCTCCGTAAATGGTATCCAGGTAAAGCATACTCTCCGTTGATTTGCTATTTACAGTTCCGGTAACCTCTGAAAGAGAAGAAGTATCAACTTTAGCTGATCCCGTTCCAGTCTTAATACCCGCAATATTTGTCGCATGCAGATAAGCATCTGAGCCATGATAAAAAGTAACTGTCAGGCTTCTGCCGGGAATCAGGAACATTCCGCTTCTGCTGTCTGTACTATTGTCAATGACAAACTGCATCTCTCCCTCTTTGGTCGATAAATACAATAAGTCTTCCTTTGTTTTACTGCCTACAGTTCCTGTAACAGATGTAACTGTAACATTACTGGGTATGGAACCTGTCGGTGCAGGAGTAAGAGATAAATCAACTGTTTCTGTTGTAACAGAAGATGAGGCTGCATCGGAAATACTGATCGCATGCATATAAGCATCTGAGCCACGTGCACAAACAATATCATAAGTCTTGTCTGCCACCAATATAGAGCATCCGCTCATATTCGTGGTAGTATCAAGTTTAATCTGCATTTCCCCCTGAACGGTATTAACATACAGAACATCATCCTTGGTTTTTTCACTTATTGTACCTGTCACTGTAGCCGTTGACGATGAATCAACAGAAATCGTAGGTGTCTTCGTATCTCCGGATATTTTAACTGCATGAAGATATCCGTCTGAGCCATGGGATACTGATACACTGATACTTGTACCTGGGAGCAAAATCTTGCATGCACTGGTATCTGTCCCACTGTCCAGCTTAATCTCCATCTTTCCGTCTTCCGTGGAAAGCTTTAACAGATCAGCCGTCGTCCCTGACATAATAGTTCCCTGTACTGTTGCTATAACTTCCGCCGCCTGTACCTTATTCTGATTTACGGGGAACAGTATCATTCCCAGCATAAGGCAGATCGACATTACAATTTTTACCATTCTACCCCTTCTCATTTTTCTCCTCCATATCAAACATAAAACGTAGATTTCCATAACATGGTAAATTATGTAAACTATCATACAACATTTATTACAAAAAAGCAATACACATCACAATATTTAGCTTTTATTAATATTTTTGCAATAAAAAACCTCAGCAGGATATCCACTGAGGTTTTAAGCAGGGCTACAAGGATTCGAACCTTGAAATGACGGAGTCAGAGTCCGTTGCCTTACCGTTTGGCGATAGCCCTTCAACAAGAATTGATTATACTGGAAGTATATCCAATTTGCAAGCTTTTTTTCAAAAAATTTGATTTTTTCTTTTTAAAAAAAGAGCCCGGGATAACCCGGGCTCCGAAATACTAAACTTCAAACATTAAATCACCGTAGGTCGGGAACGGCCACATCTCCTTGTCAACGATCATTTCAAGCTCATCGGCAGGAGCACGCAGTGCAGACATTGCCGGCATTACGACATCCTTATAGAAGAATGCCTGCTCCTTGGCATCTGCAATGGCAGTTGCCTCCTTCTCCACCTTCTTAAGGTTCTCCAGTGCGCCCTGCATAGCAGCTAACTTGGTGGATACCTCTTTTAACAGTCCCAACTGAACACTGGCATCGGCACCAGCTGCCGTTACGGCATTGATCGTATCTGCCAGACTTCTGCTGTACCTGATGACAGCCGGAACAATCTGCTTGCCTGCCATGTCAATCATGGTGAGTGCCTCGATATTAATCGATTTTGCATAGGTCTCGTAGATAATCTCCTCGCGGGATCGAAGCTCGATCTCGGTAAAGATATGGAACTTTTCAAACAGGGCAATAGCCTTCGGGGTGGTGATGCTGCTTGCAGCCTCAATCATGGACTTAATATTCGGAAGTCCGCGTTTCTCTGCCTCTACAACCCACTCGTCGGAATATCCGTTACCGTTAAATATGATTCTCTGGTGATCTGTCAGGTACTGCTTGATCAGATCATGCACAGCCATATCGAAATCCTCTGCCTTCTCGAGAACATCAGCAGCCTCACAGAATGCCTCTGCAACGATCGTGTTCAGAGTTGTGTTAGGGCTTGCAATCGAATCTGCGGAGCCAACCATTCGGAATTCAAACTTATTACCGGTAAAGGCAAATGGTGAAGTACGGTTACGGTCGGTAGCATCCTTTTTGAAATCAGGCAGAGTAGATACTCCGGTCTGAAGCTTTCCTCCCTCTTTTACATGATCAGCAGTGCCGGTCTCGATCAGCTGATTTACAACATCCTGAAGCTGCTCTCCAAGGAATACGGAGATAATAGCCGGAGGTGCCTCGTTAGCTCCAAGTCTATGGTCATTGCCGACATCGGATGCGGACTGACGAAGCAGGTCTGCGTGTTTGTCAACAGCCTTCAGAATGCAGGCAAGAACAAGCAGGAACTGGATATTCTCATTCGGTGTGTCACCGGGATCTAACAGGTTCACGCCATTATCTGTGGTGATGGACCAGTTGTCATGCTTACCGGAGCCGTTGACACCTGCATATGGCTTCTCATGAAGAAGACATGCCAAACCATGACGGTATGCGACACGTTTCATCGCCTCCATAACCAACTGGTTGTGATCGACAGCGACATTGGCGGTCTCATAAATCGGAGCTAACTCATGCTGAGCAGGAGCAACTTCGTTGTGTTGTGTTTTA